>PCSS01000117.1 GCA_002771395.1 Bacteroidetes bacterium CG23_combo_of_CG06-09_8_20_14_all_32_9
TTCGTTGTTCTATTGTTCGTTATTCATTTTTCTAATATTAGTGCCATTACCTTCAAAAAGGGGGACATTTAACCATTAAGGGTTGACTTTGATTGTTAACTATTATTAACTGATAGTCGTGGATGTTTCATACTATAAATATTGCTTTAATCCTTTTTCTTTTTTCTGAAAATCCTAAAAAGCGGAAAATAGGAAAGTGTTTTATTAACTATTCCTGAATGTTTGTTTTCTTCCTCATTGTCATAATACCCGTACCCGTATCCATATTCATAACCATATCCGTAGGAACCATATTTATATCCATAGCGGTTTCCGTAATAACTCGGAATTTTTACATCATTAATTAATATACCAAGCGACTTGTAATTATGTTCGTTGTATAAATCATTTACAAATTTAAGTACCGAATGGCTGCTGTAGTTCTGGCGAACAACAAAAATATTTGTATCGGCAAATTTTGAAATAAGTATAGCATCTGTAACAATAGCAACGGGTGGAGTATCAATAATGATTATATCATATCTTGATTTTAAATTCTCAAGAAGTTGCTGCATGTGTTCGCTTTCGAGTAGTTCGGCGGGGTTTGGTGGAATAGGTCCTGAAGTAACAACGTACAAATTATCCTGTAAAGTAGGAATTATTATTTCGTCAAGCGTATTGTTCCCAATAAGGCAGGTGCTTATTCCAATAGTGTTATCTACGCCAAAATCTTTGTGGAGCTTAGGTTTTCGTAAATCTAAACTTATAATAACGGTTTTTTTGCCCGAAAAAGCAAAAATAGATGCAAGATTAATTGCGCAAAATGTTTTTCCTTCGCCGCTGACTGTTGATGTTATGGCAATTGTATGAGTTTTAAGGTTTTTATCAATGTGCATATATTGCAAGTTTGTTCGCAGGGTTCTGAACGATTCTGCAATAGATGATTTGGGCTTTTGATAAACAACAAAATCAACATCTTTGGTATTATGCCCAATGGTTGCAATTATTGGAATTTTTGTGGCTGACTCAACATCTGAACGGTCAAGAATTTTATCGTTAAAAAAATCAATGATAATAATGATAATAAGTGGAATAAGGATTCCTAAAATGATTGCGATAGTGTAATTGAGCATTTGCTTGGGACTTACCTGAGAAGCATTTTCGGTAAGTGCAACATCAATAATTTTATTATCGGGAATATTAGAGGCTTTTGCAATACCGGCTTCGGCTCTTTTGGTAAGTAAATATGTGTAAATTTGATCGTTAAGAGTGTATTTTCGTTTAATGTTGATAAATTCTTTTTCGGTACCAGGCAATTTCGAAATTTCGGCTTCTACAGTGGCCAGTCTCAAATCAATATCTTTTATTGAAATTAAGTTAGATTGAATAAGACTATTAATGTTTTCTGAAAGAGCTTTGCGAAGATTTTCAATTTTAAAATTAATCATTTCCATAGCTGGATTTTTTGCAATGGAAGCAAAAGAATAAGAACTTTTTTCTTTATACAAATCGTTTAAATCTGAAATGAGTTTTGCTAACATAGGGTCGTTAATATCTATTACGGAGGGAGCCATAACGTCTTTAATGTCTTTTCCTGCAATAACATAGTTTTTCAAATATTCAAAATATTTTGATTTAATTGTAAGTTTGGCTTTTTCCGATTGAACAGCTTCCAACTTATCGTACAAAAAACCACCTTCCTTGGTTATATCTATTAACATATTATTTAGACGGAAATCCTGTAACTTATTTTCGTTGATTTCTAAAGAATCAGTGATATCGTTTAATTGTTCGTCAATAAATTTAATTGTATTTAAAGCAATAGTGTTTTTTTCTTCTAATCCTGAATTAATATATACCTCAAGTAATTTGTTAATAAAATCAACTTCTTTTTGAGGTACTAACCCCTGAGTTGACACTTCTAAAATTGTTGATTTTTTATCGGTTGTGGTAAGTGAAAGCTTTTCCCTGTATGCATTGGTAATTTGGTTAATATTGTTGATAACAAAGAAGTACTGATACGAAAAGTCGGGGTCATTAGTATTAAATTGTTTTTTAAGATTAATGCAAAATGTAAAATTGTTATTAGTGAACCACTCGCCAAATTTCATTTTCTTTTTAAAGTTCATGTTTTCATTAATTTCCAGCAAGTACTCTTTATCTGATAAAAATTTAATATAAACAGGATGCATGGGGATATTAGTTCGGTTTGTGTCAATAATTACTTCAAACGGACAGCTTTTATATCGTTCAACTGTTCTGATTCGCCCCATCGAAAAATAAGAAATATTAAACTCGGGTAACTCGGTAATAGCCTTTTTAACAAGTGTAAAAGAATTTAAAATGCCAATTTCGTTTTCCACTATTTTTTTTCGGGTACGCCGAACTATACCTTGTTCTTCTAATATTGTTTCAATACCTCCGGATAGAGTATTTTCTTTATCCTGAATCAAAACAAGAGCCAATTGCTTGAAAACGGGGTCGGAATACCGGTTAACTAAATAGGCAACACTTAAAGTAATAAGAGTGGATAAAGCAAACCAATACCAATTAGCTATGATTTTAAAAATAAACTTTTTAATATCAATAGTTTCATTCTGCTGGTTACTATTTTGAACTTGGTTTGGTTCCATTAAAATTTAAAAATGAAATTAATTACAAGAATAGTAGTGGTAATTGACGAAAGTATAATTGAAATGTTGGGAGCATTCAGTTTCCAATTTTTTGTTTTAACCGGCTCTACGTAAACCACATCGTTAGGGCTGAGATAAAAATATGGACTTTGAAGTAAATTTTTATCAAGAAGGTTTACCCTAAAAGTTGTTGAACCATTTTTAGTTGGACGCACAACTAATATATTTTCACGATTTCCCATATCGGACAAATCACCTGCCTGACCTAAAGCCTCTAAAATTGTTAGTCTGTTATTGTAATAGTAAAATAAACCAGGTCGCTTAACTTCACCGAGAACCGTAAATTTAAAACCACCGAATTTCACAATTACTTTGGCATCTTTAAGCATTTTATCAACCGATTGTTGAATAACGACTTGGGCTTCGTCAAGGGTGAGTCCTTCAGTATGTATTTTTCCAATTACGGGTATTTCTACATCTCCATCATCGCTTACGGTGTATCCTTTATAGTAAAGAGAAACTTCGTTACTATATGAGTAACTTCCTGGAATTTCAGAATCGAAATTAAAAAGTGCAGTTAATTCTTTATTCAGGCTAATTATTCTGATATATAAAACATCGCCCGCATGAATTAAATAGGCGGCAAATTGATTATTAAAAATAGCTGAACTATCGGCATTTCCGCTACCCTGCAAGTAAATCGTTTTCTTTTGACTGGTACATGCAAAATCAAGAAATGACACTATTAAAAGCCAAAATAAAACCCGCATTAAGCCCTTATTCATATAATTGCAAATAAACGTCAAAGTTAATAAATTTATTATGAATAAATATGCTTAAAAATTGTTGCTGTAATTTATTTATAATTTATACTGAAAAACGGGTTCAAACCATACATTTTTTACAATTTCAGATTGCAAATTTCAGATTTCTGATTGCAGGTTGCAAAAGCTTCAAGTGCGGCAGATAAACGTTTTGCTGTTTTGCAAAAATACCGTCTGTTTCGGAATGCAACTACCCATTTTATTCCGTGTACGGCGTTGGTTAATAATACTTCATCGGCATTAAGTATCTCATTTTCAGTAATACAAACATTATCATAAACAGTAATTTTTTCTTTTAAAGCTAAATTTATAATTATTTTGCGCATAATGCCTGGAAGGCATCCTTCTGATAATGACGGTGTAATTAAATTATTATTTAAAAAAATAAACAGATTTGATGAGCTTGCTTCAATAATTTTATCGTGTTCGTTTAACAATATACAATCGTCAAGGTTTTGTGAACGTGCAAAAATTGCAGCTTTTACATAAAATAATGAATTTGCAGATTTTATGCCGCTAAGCTCATTTATAGGTTTTTTCCAATCGGTAAAAATATCAACTTTTAAACCTTTTGAGTTTAATGAAAAGTTTTGAGTTTCTAAAGGTGAGCAATCTATGTAATAATCTGTTTTGTTTGATAATGGCTGGTAATTTCCACCGTCTTTTCTGAATATACTCAGTCGGACTTTTGCACCGGTAAAAAACTTGTTAGCATTTAGTAATCGGGAAATTTGCTTTTGAAAGTACGGGGCTGAATAAGTTTCGGGCAATTCTAATTGAATAACAGATGAGCTTTTTCTTAATCTTTCGATATGTTGCGATAAAAACGGAACAGTTGTCCCTACTGCCCGCATTGTCTCGAACAAGCCGTCGCCATAACGGAAAGCACGATTACTTCCGAAAAATAATGGCTTGTCCGATGGTATAAACTCCCCATTTAAGCATACGAAAGAAATTTTACCCATATTAAATTATTTTATTAATAATATTTGTTAAATCTGAATTGGCATCAATAAGAATTGGTTTAATGCCGGAATTTATAGCTGTTTGCACATCTCTTTGCTGGTCGCCAATAAAATACGAGTTTGAAACGTCAATTTGAAAACGGGCTATGGCTTTTTCAACCAGCAAAGTTTCGGGTTTTCGGCAAAGGCAGTTTTCAACGCTGGGGGAATGGGTACAATAATAAAATTCAAGTATATCGAAGCCGTGTTTTTTAAATTCAGATTTCATAAACTCGTGAACATTTTCGACATCTGATTTTGAATATATCCCTTTAGAAATACCACTTTGATTAGAAATAACAATAAATTCGTATCCTTTGGAAAATAAAAATTTCAGAGTTTCAAAAACACCTGGATTAAAAACTACATCTTCTTTCCGATAAATATAGTACAAATTGTTATTGTTAATTACACCATCTCTGTCTAAAAATATTATTTTTCTCACAATTCAAAGTTATATTTAATAACATTAATAAAGCCCGAAAATAGTTCTGGTTTTAAAGCCAGGGGAAAAACAAGACCAAAAACCGCTCCCCAGAAATGTGCATCGTGTCCGATATTATCAATATTACGTTTAGACATATAAGCCGAATAAGCCAGATAAATTATTCCGAAAATAAAAGCAGGGATTCCAATCGGAATAAAAAAAATGTAAATTTTATTCAACGGGTTAAATAAAATAGATGTAAAAAGTATGGCAGAAACTGCTCCCGACGCTCCAATTGCATTATAATTGGGATTCTCTTTGTATTTTAAATATGAAGGAATTGATGAGACTATAGACGCAAGAAAAAATTCCAGGAGATAAATAGAAACGGCTTTGCTTCCAAAATAATACGAAAATGCACTTTCAACAAAAACTCCGAAAAAGAAAAGTGTAAGCATATTAAAAATAAGATGTTCCCAATTGGCATGAATAAAAGCGTGAGAAATAAACCGGTACCACTGTTGCGAATGATTAATCCGGTATGGATTAAACATTAATTTATAGAACAATTCCTTACGATTAAAAGCAGTGAACGAAATTAAAGCGATGGCAGCAATTAATATATAAGTTACCATTTGTTAATTTAAGAAAATTTTTGATACTAAAGTACCCCGGTTGGTTTCGGTTTTTATTAAATACATACCTGAGGACAATCCATTTCTTGAGAATGAAAACTCTTGAGTTCCTTGAGTCCACTTGCCGTTATAAATATCTAATACTTTTTGACCCAGTATATTCACTAACGAAATATTTGCAGTTAAATCATAACCGGAATGTATTATAATGTTGATATTATTATTACCCTGAGGATAATAATACATAGAAAAATTCTGAGTATTTAATTCCTGAACCTGATTGGGGTTATAAACCAGAAATTTCCAATAACCTAATGGAGCAGGCATTGGGCGAACCTGAGTTTTACCTGAGGTTGCCTGAGCCCAAATATAATAGTAAACGGTTGTTCCTGATGTTTGTACCGGAATTTCACCTGTCCATGTATTATTTATTACATCGGTAAGTATCATTGAAGCAGAAAGGTATGGCAATAAGGTGTCTGTTCTATAATAAATTAACGCAGATGAAATTCCTGAAACGTGCATTATGGTAGCATTAACCTGGTAATTTGTCCAGATATTATCGGTATTTGGCAAACCCTGGTGCGAAATAAGCAAAGGATTAAAGACACCTATTTCGTGTGTTGTACAATGAATAGCCCCGCTTTGATAAATTATACTATTAGAGTTAATTCCAATTACTTTGTAACCCGGCATTGCCTCCCTGTAAATTCTCAGGGCGGTTGTATCATATTGCTGATAATAAGTTGGAACTAAAACGGTTTTATTAATTATTAATGAATTTGTATAAGTTAAATAATCGCCACCGCCGCTTGGCCATAAAGGACTACTTTGATTAGGTGGCATGGGTATTCTAACAATTTTATAAGGTGTACCAAAAACTGAATTAAAATTATTTAATATATAATTGAGATTTGTTTCTATTTGCGGACCGTCTGAAATTCCGGTTGGATATTGCCCCACCAGTAAAGTCTCTTCGTTTAAAAGTTTAATGTGCATATCAATATGGTGAATTCCATCATAAGGGAGATTTTCCATTTTTATGTAGCGTGTGATTCCCAAATAATCATTAACAATGTTATTTATATCAGCTTCAGTTTTTGGAGTTTGATTATAGGCTGTTACGCTTGCATTTTCATCTAAAATAAGATGGCTCGAAAAAGCTGTATGAAAGCCGTCGCTCATAAAATTTCCACCTGTGGCAACAAGGTCGGTGGGAGGTTGAGTACACTCGTAAAGTGGTACACCAATTCTTGTTGCAAATAAAGCCGGTGAAGCATCATCTAAAGGACGTGGACGATTGTAAACCCAATCAACCAAATACAGTGAATCAACATCATTGGTATAAATATTATTTGGACCATAATCTCTAATCCATACTGAATTCATCGGGGTTTGAATATAAGCAGTATTTTGTGTACTAATACTGTGGCTTGTAAGATAGTTTTTAACAGTAGTTGAATCGCTGCAATAAATATAAACTTTGGCTTCTTCGCGGGCATAGCGAACAATCTCACTTAAAAATGTTTCGTAACCCGACTTCCACGATACAAGTACTGCCTGCATCTCTTCCCATTCGGCTGTATTGCGTATGGGCGAAACAGGCGGATGTGTAATTCCTTTTGGCATTGGTTTAACGTAAAAAGGTAAATTATTTTCTTCTTTAGGTGTAAGATAATTTGGAAGATGCTCTTCATTTACCTGGCTAAATGCAGTTAAATAACAAACTTCAATTAATAAAACGATAATGTACTTTTTCATATAAAATGGATTTAAAATTTGCAACATAAAGGTAATATATTTTTAATAACTCACCTTACGCAAAAGTAATGTAATTTTGCTACATCATTATTAAGAGGGGTTCTAAAAATTAGAT
>PCSS01000199.1 GCA_002771395.1 Bacteroidetes bacterium CG23_combo_of_CG06-09_8_20_14_all_32_9
TTTAAAAAACAATTAATATGTGAGTAATTTTAAAATTGAAGTCCAACAAAGAAAAAGCAATTTTTAGAAGTCCCGTTAAGATATTTCTGTTTAGACTTAGCCATTAATAAACAGAATCAGATATTTTTTGAATTAATCTAATTTTTCAATCATTTCCTTATCAATCTCTTCAAGTTTAATAAAATCAATTAATTCATAATATTTATTTTTTGACAGAGTTACAGGTATAGATTGTTTTTGAAAATAATATTTAAAGATTTTTTCCATATACTCACTTGCCTTTTCGTCATTCCAAAATGAGTCTTCAGTATCTCTGCGGGCAGCGCCAGGCAAAGCATCATCCAATGCTTCTTCCATGATTCTTATCCTATTTTGCTTTTCATTTTCTGCAAACAAATCATTCTGAATGTCACTAACAACATATTCAAGAAGTATTTTTTTTGAGAAGAAATAATTTTCAATTTCTCTTTTCTTCCATAACACTTCTGTTAAATCTTGCATGGTGTTTAAAGGTTTATTAATTCTGTTATATATAGCAAAACCTTTTAAATCAGATACTGCATCTTTTAATCCTGCAAAATGATTATGATATGGTTTTGTTTGGTTCTATAACTTTGCCACTCGTTGTGAAAAGTATCATCTTTGTAATTCCAGTCCACAGCCCAGTAATCAATCCATTGACTCCGGTGAGTTATTTTTCTCTGCACTTCTTCGGGAACATCATCAGGCGGAATAATAAAATTGTCAATTGTAATACTTGCCTGCTTTTTTCCAGTTTTGGTTTTTATGGTTAATGAAGTCTGTTGGTTAAACTTGATGTCGCCTTGCTCCACTGCTTTTTTCTCTAATACTTCACGTGGAATTTTTTTAAATGATACATTAACCCTATTTTCTGCGGCAAATTGTTTGGCGGTTTCGTTTACATTAAAAGCAAAGTCCCGGTCCAGAAAATTAATTCCATTTAACTTTCCCCCTACCTCTTTCCATTTGGAGATCGGGGGTGAGGTCATAAAAAAATAAAAACTCAAATTATTACGCATCTATAGTATAGTCATATAAAAATACCTGATGTCGCTATAAAAAATTAAATTTTACAACTCTCTCTTAATCACCATTGCAGTACTTACCCCACCGCCACCACAAATACCTGCGATACAAAATGTTTTATTAAGGCGTTTTAGAGCGTAGTATCCTGTAACTAATATTCTTGCACCGCTAATTCCTGTAGGATGTCCTAAGGCAATAGCACCGCCGTTTACATTAAGTTTATTTCTGTCAAATTTTAAAACTCTTTCGTTTGAAAGTACCTGAATGGCAAAGGCTTCGTTAATTTCAATTAAATCCATATCATTTAAAGTCATACCGGCGTTTTTTAAAGCAGCAGGAATGGAAAATGAAGGTCCTTCGCCCATAATCTGAGGTTCTACGGCTATTTGTGCATACGAAACGATTGAAAAAAGAGGTTTTATTCCTAATTCCTCAGCTTTTTTACGATGTGTAACAATTAATGCTGTTGCTCCATCGCTTAAACCGCATGAATTTCCGGCAGAAACAGTTCCATTTTTGCGAAAAGCGGGAGGAATTTTTGCCATTTTATCAATATTAATTTCTTCTCGAATAGTTTCATCTTTATTAAAAATAAAAGCCGGAGAATTTTTTGTAGCAGGCAATTCAACAGGGACTATTTCTTCATTAAACCAGCCGTTTTTCTGTGCTGCCGAAGCTTTTAAATGACTGTTTATGGCGAATAAATCCTGTTCTTTGCGTGAAATCTTATATTTATCGTAAAGATTTTCGGCTGTTTCGCCCATGCCCTGCCCAATTAGCGGGTCAATGCTATCGCTCCAACCATCTTCAAGCACTTTGTTACCCATTTTGAAACCATCCCATCTAACACCTTTTAAAAGATAAGGAATGGAACTCATACTGTCAAATCCACCTGTAACAACTACTTCGGCTTCACCTAAACGAATAGACTGTGAAGCAAAGGCCACCGCTCTCATTCCCGAAGGACAAGCCATGTTAAGTGTTATTACAGGAATAAGAGGCGATATACCTCCACGAACGGCGGCAGTACGTGCAGGATTTGGTCCGTTTCCAGCCTGGCGGCAATTGCCAAGGATTACATCATTAATTTCGCTTGGATTGATTCCTGCGCGGGTAATAGCTCCTTTGACGGCTGAAGCGCCAAGGTTAAAAGCAGGAATGTTTTTTAAAGTTCCGCCAAATTTGCCCATAGCAGTTCTGCAGGCGGAAATTACAACAATGTCATTCAAATTCATATTATATTTATTTAAGTGTTATTAATTTCAATTTTTATATGTATTGTCCACCATCAACTTTTATTACTTCTCCGGTAATATGTCTGGCGAGTTCGGAACTTAAAAATGCCACTACATTAGCGACTTCATCAGGTTGACCGATTCGGCACAGGATAATATCTGCCATTGCCTGAGTTCTCACGCTTTGGTCAGCATTTTTCATCATATCGGTTTCAATGAGCCCGGGAGCAACAGCATTAACATTTACCGAATATTTACCGAGTTCCCTTGCTACAGTTTTTGTTAAACCGATTATTCCTGCTTTGGAAGCGGAATAGTTCGCTTGCCCGAATTTTCCGCGTAATCCGTTAATGGAAGTAACGTTGACTATTTTCCCTGATTTCTGGTCACGAAAAATCGGGGACACTGCACGGATATAATTAAAATATCCTTTCAGATTAATATTTAAAACACTGTCCCACTGTTCTTCGGTCATTTTCCAGATTACACCGTCCCAATTTATACCGGCATTGTTAACAAGGATATCAATTCTTCCAAATTCTTTAACAACCAATTCAATCATTCTTCCGGCATCTGCAAAGTTTGAAATATCCGCCTGAACCAACAGAGCCTTTCTTCCAAAATGCTCTATTCGCCTTATAATTTCCTCGGCTTCTTCTTTGTGTTTCCTGTAATTAATGGCGACATTTGCTCCGCATTCTGCCAACTTAACTGCAATGGCAGCACCAATACCTATACTGCCCCCGGTTACAATCGCCGATTTACCTTCAAGGTTCATTGTAATGTTGAGTCTGTTTTTTGTTTCCATTCAGATTTAAGATTTGAGACAAAGGTATAATAATTTTTGATTATTACATGAATTCGTGAATTAAAAACAAAGGTAAAATATTTTTCAATAAACCAGGGAAAAATGATTTTTTTCTTTTTAAGATTTAGTGGTAACGGGTTGGCAATATGGCAAGTGGCGGATTGCGGGGCACATTCCTTTTCACCAAGCCAAAAAACACGACACAAGCTTCAATGTTTGAATTTATTTCTTCCCCGCCATTTGCTATATTGCATGTTGTGTGCAGTTATTCTATCTTATCTATTTTAATATCATCAATCCAAAATGTACCGGGTTCTAAAATACTTAATTCCATTTTCAACCAATAATCTTTTGGTATGTTAATATCAATTTCCATGTATTTCCAGTTAACTATTTCCGTATTTTCTTCTATAATTTTTTTTAAACTGTCATCTCCAGTCATTGCTTTTACGCATGCGGTAGTTATGCGAAACTTTGTTCCGCTGTTCTTAATCCAGAAACTAATCCGGTAAGTAGCTTCACCCATAAATTTGTCAACTTCAAAAAATTCATTTGTGAAACCAGGGGAACGCCAAGCTGCTTTTCCAGTGCATTTTTTGACTTCAAATTTTAATGATTGTTGCCCTTCTTTAAATACGCTCTTGTCAAGTATAATTTTAAAATCAGAATTAGGAACGGTTTTAGATGTATACATCAGCCAATTTACAGGCAAACCATTTTGAAATACTTCAAATCCTCCATTTAATCCTGCAGACTTATCCGTGATTTTTTCACTCATTTGACAGCCTGTGGTTGTAATTAATAAACCAAGGATTAAGAAGATAAAATTGTTGGCTTTAATTCTTGTAGACATAGTTTTAATATTTTAATTAGTATTTGAATGATTATTGCACACAACGGATTGGTATGTACACCTTCAGGTGTACTACCCCCCTCCTATATCCCTTGTTAAAAAAAAATATTATAACTCATTGATATTTATATTAATATAGATTATTCTAAAAATAATAATGGTGCAATTGAGTATTACACAATTGCAACATCATTATTTATGGAGAACGAATTTTCCCTTGTTTATTAACTACGGAATCCGTCAAATTAAAACTGTCAAAAGGGTTTCTTATTTTGTAACTACTCACACGATAAAATTATGTGGTGAAATTATTAAATAGTTTCAAACCCACCAATTTTTTTTCACTTTTCTCGAAAATATATTATAAACACTTGAATGTGAATAAATAAAAATAGAATACTGTTTTAGAAATAAAATAGTATATAGTTTTGCAGTCAATGCTCTTGCAATAGCCGATATAAAAAACCGGGCAAGAAAAGAACTTATCTTCATGCATAGAGACGTTATTATATTAAAAACGGGATAAATCTGAAACTTGAAACAAATGACCAATGACCAATAAATTAACAATTTAGCAATATAACAATTCAACTATTATTATTTTTTTTTGCTTTTTGAATAGCTTCCAATACTCGTTGTGGGGTTATCGGCAACTCAAATATTCTGGCTCCAATGGCATCGGCAATGGCGTTGGCAAGTGCTCCAAGAATAGGCAACGTGGCGCCCTCGCCAACTTCTTTTGCACCGTAAGGACCTTCGGGTTCATAACTGTCAACAATGTTTGAGTGAATTTCAGGCATATCTGCTGAAGTAGCAATAATGTAATTATGTAAATCTGCATTAAGCATTTTGCCTTTTTTGTCGAATACTTCGTTTTCAAAAAGAACTTCACTCATACCCATTACAGTAGCGCCTTCTACCTGCCCTTCAACCGATAATGGATTAACGGCAGTACCGCAATCGTGAGCATCCCAGAAATTAAGCACTTTTACTCTTCCTGTTTCCATGTCAACCTCAACTTCGCAAACGGTTGCCGAAAAGGAATAAGCCGGAGAAGTACCCACAGCAGCACCTTTGTAAGTTCCACCCAATCCTTCGGGAGGCGAATAATGTCCTTTTCCAACCAAAGGGCCGTGTTTGGAGAAAAAAGTTTTTGCCGCTTCCTGCCATGAAATATTTTTGCCGGGATTATCTTTAACAAAAACTTTATTTTGTTTTGCATCAAGCATTTCGGGTTTAACATTTAAGATTTCGGATGCGGTAATGAGAACTTGTTTTTTAATTTCTTCACCAGCCATTTTTGAAGCGTTTCCGCCCATTAATGTTACGCGGCTTGAGTATGCTCCAAAACCAAGCGGAGTAATGTCGCTATCGGAAGACACAACACTTATTTTATCAAAAGTTATTCCCATTGCTTCGCATGCTGTCATTGCAAGAACGGTATCGGAACCCTGACCAATATCGGCATCACCTATAAATAAAATAGCTTTTGAGCCGTCTTCTAAAACTTTAATTATTGCGTTTGAGTGTGGAAATTTTGACCTGTAAATAGGATAACCGGCTCCGGAAACAAATCCTCCGCAACCAATTCCTATTCCTCTGCCTTTGGGCAATTTACCTTTTTTGTTATCCCAATCGGAATCTTTTCGAACTTTTTCTAAACACGCTTTAAATTCACATGAATGGATATCAAGGTCATTACAAGTGTGATATTCAGGTTCCATTGCGTTTTTCAAACGGATAGCAATATGGTCCATTCCAATATCATCGGCAATCATTGATAACAATGATTCAAAAGCAAATCTTGGGTGAGGACAACCATGCCCGCGAAAAGCTCCGCATGGTGGCAGGTTGGTGTTTACGCGATAACCATCGTATTTGTAATTCGGGAACTTATAAAGTGTTGGTAACATTGAGCCGGCATAATAAGTTGAAACAATTCCGAAACTTGAGTATGCTCCGCCTTCTAAAACGGCTTTTTGTTTCACCGCAGTGATAGTTCCGTCTTTTTTTACGCCTATTTTTAAATCAATATATTGTTTATGACGACCCCGACCATACAAATACATTTCTTCGCGTGTGAACCTCATTTTTACAGGATGTCCTGTCGCTTTAGCAAGAAAAATTGACATTACTTCAATAGTATTAGTAGCGGCTTTTGACCCAAAACCGCCGCCGCAATGTGTCATAATTACACGAATATCACCTAAAGGCAGATTTAAAATTCGTGAAAGCTGATAATGAACATAGTGTACAACCTGTGTTGATGTGTAAAGTGTAACTCTGCCATGCCTGTCCCATTCTGCAATAGCTGCCTGAGGTTCCATTGCGTTTTGGTAAGTTCTGTTGCCGGTAAAGTGTTCTTCGCGGATGTAATCGGCTTTTGCAAAACCTTTTTCTATATCTCCAAAATGATGAGCAACATGAGTGTTAATGTTATTCTCGTATTTATCATCAAAGAGGCGTGGTGCACCGTCTTTCATGGCTTCAGCAGGGTCAAAAACGGCAGGAAGTTCATCGTAAACTACGTCTATCAATTTTAAAGCCTTGTAGCAGGTTTCTTCGTCAATAGCAGCAACGGCGGCAACAACATCGCCAACAAATCTTACTTTCCCTTTAGCGAGAATATATTCATCATAACGTGCAGGTGAAGTACCCCACGTAATATCGGGAACATCGGCTCCTGTTAATACCGCTTTTACGCCCTGAAGTGCTTTGGCTTTGCTTGTGTCAATGGAAACAATATTTGCATGAGCAACGGTACTTAATAAAAGTTTTCCGTAAATCATGTTTGGGAGTTGAATATCATCGGTGTAAACAGCACGACCGGTAGCTTTGTCGGGTGCATCAATTTTAGATAATCGCTTGCCAACAACGTTCAAATTTATTGCCGATTTTTGTGGTTGATACTTTATTTCTTTAGGAGTTTTTCCGTTAAGATAATCGCTTGCAGTTTTAACGGCGTCAACAATTTTTGTATAACCGGTGCAGCGACATAAGTTGCCGCTCAGTCCCTTTTTAATTTCTTCCCCGGTAGGATTTGGATTTTTATCTAAAAGGGTTTTTGTGCGCATAATCATACCGGGTGTGCAATATCCGCATTGAATTGCTCCTTTTTCAATAAAAGCACGTTGAATCGGGTGAAGTTCATCGCTTTTGGCAAGTCCTTCAATGGTTTCAACTTTTTTACCATCTGTATCAACTGCAAGCACAATGCACGAATTTACAGCTTTCCCGTCTAAAATTACGGTACAAGCGCCGCAATCGCCCATTTCGCAACCTTTTTTTGTCCCGGTAAGTCGTAATTGCTCTCTAAGCATATCGAGCAAGGTGGTTCCGGCATTAACAGCAATTTCGTAATTATTACCGTTAACATTTATATTGATTAGTTTCATGTGTTTATATTTTTGTAATTTGTTTATATTCAACATTTTTTACATTGAATGAGATTGATACAGATTCGT
>PCSS01000298.1 GCA_002771395.1 Bacteroidetes bacterium CG23_combo_of_CG06-09_8_20_14_all_32_9
CGTGGTAAATTCTTACATTTGGGATTCAGGTATAAGGAAATAAGGTATAATATGCACCACCTTATACCTTTATACCATATACCTCTATACCTTTATTGTAATCATAAAATGTGACAATTTATCCCGTTTATAGTATAGAAACTTATTATTGTCCGATTAATTGCAAAAAAATAATTTTGATTACAATGGGCACCTGACTTATTCACCAATCCCAAAATATTTCTGCAATATCCTGGTTTTTGATTTTCCTATCAATTTTTCAAGTTCATTTGCCGATGCATTTTTAATATTTTCAATGCTTTTAAATTCTTTCAAAAGTAGTTCAATGGTTTTATTGCCAATACCATCAATATTTTGTAATTCGGAATGTATAAAAGCCTTTGATCGCTCGTTTCGGTGAAATGTTATTCCAAATCTGTGAGCCTCGTCGCGCATTTGTTGTATAAGTTTTAAAACTTCCGAGCGTTTATCAAGGTACAGAGGTAGAGTATCATTTGGAATAAATATCTCTTCAAGTTTTTTAGCAATTGAAATGAGACCTACTTTACCGGCTATTCCTAATTTGTTTAATGCCGATAATGCCGCACTAAGCTGCCCTTTACCGCCATCTACTATTATAAGTTGGGGTAAGTGCGCTTTTTCTTCAATTAACCGCTTATATCGCCTCTCAATAATTTCTGACATAGATGCAAAATCATCGGGTCCCGAAACAGTTTTAATATTAAAATGTCTGTAATCTTTTTTGTTTGGTTTTGCGTTAATAAACACAACGCACGAAGCTACGGCAAAAGAGCCTTGAATATTAGAATTATCAAAGCACTCGATATGCACAGGCAAATCAGGTAATCGCAAGGCATGTTGAACTTCGGCAAGCAGACGAACATTCACTTTTCCGTAGTCGGCTTTTAGCTGATTTAACAAAGAATCGTGACGGAATTGTTTAACATTTTTCTGAGATAATTCAAGGAGTTTTAATTTTTCTCCCCGTTTTGGAACTAATATTTTTACATCCTGCAGATTATACTCGGGAACAAAGGGCAAAATAATTTCTTTTGAAGTTGATAAAAACATTTCGCGGGTTCGTTGTACAGCATGCAAAATTAAATCTGATGAGCTTTCATTAAGTGCCTTTTTAAGCAGTATGTTATGGGTTTGAATTATTGCACCATTAACAATTTTCAGATAATTAACATAAGCGGTATCCGTATCGTTAATAAATGAAAAGACATCAATATTGCTTATTGTTGGACTAACTATAACAGATTTAGACTGAAAGTTTTCAAGAGCCAATAATTTATTTTTAACTTCCTGTGCTTCTTCAAATTTCAATTCTGATGAAAGTAACAGCATTTTTTGTTTTAACGAAACCTTTAAATTTTTTATATCGCCTTTTAAAATCTTAACAATTTGATTTATTGAATCGTTATAATTGCTTGTACTTTGTAAACCGACACATGGAGCCAGGCAATTTCCAATATCAAACTCAAGGCAGGTTTTAAATTTATTTTTTAAAATGTTTTGGTTTGTAAGATTCAAATTACAATTTCTTAACGGAAATAATTGTTTTATAAGTTCCAAAATGGTTTTTAAAAAGTAACCCGATGAGTAAGGACCAAAATATTGGGAACCTTTATTATTTTTTTGTCTTGTTTTGTAAACTTTCGTAAAGGGTTCATTAGTTATACAAATCCATGGATAAGTTTTATCATCTTTAAGCAGAATGTTATATTTTGGCTGATATTCCTTAATTAAGTTATTTTCAAGTAGTAACGCATCGGATTCAGAGTCAACTGCCACATAATCAATGGTTTCTATTTTAGAAACAAGTATTCTGGTTTTAGAATCTAAATGTTTTTTTGAAAAATATGAACTTATTCTTTTCTTTAAATTTTTTGCTTTACCTATATAAATAATTTTTCCATTTTTATCAATGAATTTGTAAACTCCCGGTTTAGTCGGAAAATTTCCTGCTATGTTTGGAATATTTTTATTTATTTGTTCCACGTGA
Organism: Bacteroidetes bacterium CG23_combo_of_CG06-09_8_20_14_all_32_9; assembly: GCA_002771395.1. Classification (GTDB taxonomy): domain Bacteria; phylum Bacteroidota; class Bacteroidia; order Bacteroidales; family GWA2-32-17; genus GWA2-32-17. Next base: position 2,009 of record PCSS01000298.1, read on the forward strand.
AACAATCAATTTTCGAAAAGATTTACAAATTGCAAAGTCCTAATGTCAAATAATCCTTTATCGCCAATTTTTAATTCCGGAATTACAAGCAGTGCTAAAAATGACATTGTCATAAATGGTGCATGAAGAGTTGAGCCTAATTTTGTCTTTGCAAAGTCTGAAATAGATTTATATTTTTTTGCTACCCAATTTCCGTTTTTTGAAGTCATTAATCCGGCAATTTCTAATGGTAAAATCTCTGACAAATTATTATTGCACGCCGAAATTCCACCTTTGGTTTTTATAACCATATTTATTGCTTTAATTATTTCTTTATCCGAAGCACCTATAGAAATTATATTATGACTGTCGTGAGCAATTGTACTTGCTATTGCACCTGTTTTAATATTAAAGTTTTTTACTATTCCAATAATAGGTTTTGCCGATTTATTATACCTGTTTTTAACAACAATTTTATTAAAACCTGATTTAAGTTTATCATCTTTTTCAAATACTTCAGTGTAATTTAGACGTTCCCTTTTGGTTATTAATTCACCGTCTAAAACCGATATCACATTACAGAAATTACCATTATTTTTAAAAGAGATATCCTTTTTGTTTATAAAAGAAGTATTAAAATTATTTGGAGATAATGCAGATTTAAAAGATGAAACATTATTTAATTTATCATCACCGTTTATGTAAACTGAAATTATATGAGAAAAAAATTTGTTATTTGCAACAACAAAATCAGCAGGGTCATTGGTTTGCAACAGACCAACGGGCAGGTTGTAATGTTTAACAGGATTATAAGAACATGCCCGAAGAATATTAAAATAATTTAATTTTTTAGCAAATGCCTTTTTAGCGATTAAATTAATATGACCATTTATTAAATCATCAGGATGAGAATCATCTGTGCAAAACATAACCATATCAGGGTGAGAATCAATAAGAGGGTAAAGAGCCTCGAAATTTTTTGCTGCGCTTCCTTCGCGAATTTGAATTTTCATTCCTAACTTAATTTTTTCCAACGCTTCAGAAATGTCAAAGCATTCATGGTCAGCAGAAATTCCGCTTGAAACATATTTTTTTAAATCTTTTCCTTTTAATCCCGGAGCATGTCCGTCAATAGGTTTATTGAAATATTTAGCTAACTTAAGTTTTGCATTTACTTCTGTATCATTAAAAATTACTCCTGGAAAGTTCATCATTTCGCTAAGAAAATAAATTTCCTTTTTTGATAAAAGTCGCTTAATTTCATCGGAATTTATGGTGCATCCCGAGGTTTCAAAAGAAGTTGCAGGAACACATGAAGGTGCTCCAAAAAATACTTTTACGGGACCATTTTCAGCGTCATTAATCATAAAATTAATACCCTTAACTCCAAGCACATTTGCAATTTCATGCGGATCGGTAACTACCGCTACGGTTCCATGTTTTACTACCTGTTTTGAAAACTCTGACGGACAGAGCATGCTGCTTTCAATATGCACATGTGCGTTAACAAATCCGGGTAAAATAAATTGATTTTCGTCAACGTTTTTTCTTACGATTTTTTCAATTTTATTGGTAAAATAAATTTCACCTTTAAAAATTTCTTTATTTACAACATCTACTATGTTTCCTTTTATTGTTTTCATGTTTTTTTTGTTTCACGTGAAACATTACCTGCCCATATAGATTAAAAGTATATTAATATCAGATGGTGAAACCCCGGGAATTCTTAATGCTTGTCCAAGAGTTTTAGGTTTTATTTTAATTAATTTTTGCCTTGCTTCTGTAGAAAGCGATGAAATTTTTAAGTAATCGAACTTAGCTGGAATAGTTAAATTTTCAAATTTTAAGAGTTTTGCAGCAATTTGTTTTTCCCGCTCTATATAGCCTGAGTATTTTATTTCTATTTCGCAGTGTTCCAATATTTCAGTCTTTAATGCCGAAGGAATATTATTTTCAATAGAATTAAACTCAGGAATATTTTTTATTAACTCGTTAATATTTATTTGAGGACGCGATAATAAATCTATCGCTTTAACTTTTTGATTAATGATTGCAGTACCTGATTGCTCAAGCATTTGATTTATTAATGACGGTTCAACAGAAAAATCTTTTAAAAAATCGGTGATTATTGCAATATTATTTTCTTTAGTTTTTAGTAAGTTAAAACGTTCTTTAGATGCAAGCCCAAGTTTAAATCCGATTTTAGTTAAACGGGAATCGGCATTATCCTGACGAAGTAAAATCCTGTATTCTGCCCGTGAAGTGAACATTCTGTATGGTTCATCAACTCCTTTAGTAACTAAATCGTCAATTAAAACGCCTATGTAAGCATCGTTTCTGTTTAAGACAATACTATGTGAGTTGTTAATTTTTTGATGAGCATTTAAAGCAGCCATTAAACCTTGTGCGCCTGCTTCCTCGTAACCGGTGGTTCCGTTTATTTGTCCTGCTAAAAATAAATTTTTAATAATTTTGGTTTCAAGAGAAGATTGCAATTGGGTAGGGTCAAAATAATCATATTCAATAGCATAACCTGGACGGAAAATACGAACATTTTCTAATCCTTTAACCTTCTGTAAAGCAGCATATTGCACATCCCAAGGCAAACTGCTCGAAAATCCGTTTACGTAATATTCTTCAGTATTTACACCTTCAGGTTCAATAAAAAGCTGGTGGCTTTTTTTATCGGTGAATGTAATAAGTTTTGTTTCTATACTTGGGCAGTAACGAGGACCAATACTATTAATAGTACCGTTAAATAGCGGTGAATCGGAAAATCCGCTTTCAAGAATTTTGTGAACTTCTTTATTTGTGTGTGTTATAAAACAACTGCGCTGTGTTAATTTTGATTTTATACCGGGTAAAAAGCTGAATTTGCTGGATATTTCATCGGCTTTTTGTTCAATCATTTTATTAAAATTGATGGTTCGTCCATCGAGACGAGCGGGAGTGCCGGTTTTCATTCTGCCTGTAGAAAAACCAAGTTCCGAAAGTTGCTTTGTTAAACCATAAGATGCGGGTTCGGAAATTCTACCGCCCGAAATACTTTTTTTCCCGATATGTATTAATCCGTTTAAAAAAGTTCCATTTGCAAGAATAACAGCGCCGCATGAAAACTCAATTCCCATGCGGGTTTTAACGCCACAGACATGTTTATTTCTTATGATAAGTTCGGTTACATCATCTTGCCAAAAACTTAAATTAAAAATTGATTCTAATTCTTTTCGCCACTCAAAAGAAAAAAGAGTTCTGTCGCATTGTGCACGTGGACTCCACATTGCAGGACCTTTAGAGTGATTTAACATTCTAAACTGAATTGTAGTTTTGTCTGTAATAATTCCGGCACGTCCACCCAAAGCATCAATTTCACGAATTATTTGACCTTTTGCAATGCCTCCCATTGAAGGATTGCATGACATTTGCGCCATTTTGGTCATATCGTGAGTGATAAGCAATGTTTTAGAGCCTAATGTTGCTGCAGCCGCAGCAGCTTCGCACCCGGCATGTCCGGCACCAACAACAATTATATCGAAATTCATATTCATAATATTGCAAAGATACAAGGAAATGGTGATTGCTGAAAATGTATTTTTATTTGATATAGTTTTACATGAAACAGGATAAATTGTTACATTTTATAATTATGGGGGTTTCAAAAAATACTCAATTCGTCATGCTGTCCTGAATCAATTCTGAATCAAGTTCAGGGTTAAATTCGGGACTTTGAAGTTGTTCAAAATAGGTTGACTTTTTTCGTAACTTCTCAATATCCGCAGGTAATTACTACAATAAAGGTAAAAGTGCAAAGATAAAAGGTTAAAGAAAATAAATTCTGCAGGAGAAGGGAAAGCGCTTTCGGCAATGAGATAAAAGCTCATATATTCAGGAGGGGGAACTAAATTTTTTGCCCATGAGTTTAATACATTTGTATTAGAAGTTATGTTATATGTATAGTGTAAATGTTGTGGTATTTCGTTGCCACCCAACCGTGGTTTGTAAGAAGCGACTCCCGAAGAAGTTCCATCTTTATTGATATACTTATATTCTTTTACCAAAAATGAAGTACTTTCTGCAGTTAAGTTTTTACACTTCGCAGTTGCTTGTTTCTACTTTGCAGTTGAGTTTTTCATAAGTTAAGTTAAAAGTTTCAATTATACAGTTAAGTTTTTCATAAGTTAAGTTGAAGGGTTCAATTATACAAAGTTTTAATTTTTTCTTTAAAAAGGGGAAGAAAAATTTTGAAATTCTTTTCGGGTTGGGGGAGACACACTCTTTGGCAAGCTTTGGTTTGAGCTTGGGCTTGCGGGGCTTGACAATGTGTGTGGCTGCTGCGTAGGGTCATACTAATTTGGTTATTGGTTTTTCTGTTGTCTTTAATAATGTTTCAAGTTTTCCTCCTTTACTTGCAAAGCCAATGGTAATATTGTCCGCAAGTTCTATCATCATTTTGTTTCTGATTTCGGCTGTTTGTTCGGTTACTCGTTTTACTGTTTTGTCAAAAGGGCTTATAATTAAAATTCTCCCTTGTTCTAATGGTTTTATAAGTTCTGGCTCAATTTTTTCTTTTAATCCACGGGCTAATGCTATAATGATTGGCTGCGTACCATTAAGCAAATAATGAAATACATCTTTCTCTAACTGGCTATGAAAACCACCGATGATACAATTCCCTTCCTCTCGTTGTGCAATAGCCCTATCGTAGCATTTTAAAACAGCAGATGCTGGAATTGACCTACTGCAGAGAAAAGCAGTCTTGGTTTGCTTTAAAAGGTCTTTGTTGCCAAAATATTCCACAGGATACTATTTGCCTTTTTGACTTTGCTTTTTAACTTCCTCAAATTGATTTTTGATATAAGTAATCAATTTATCAGAAACAATTTCAGCAATCTGATTTTGTGGCATACCTTGTCTTATTTGACCCGGAGCATTTTTTTCTTTTCTGAAAACCGAAAGAGCATCTGGCTCCATTACACAATTTTAAGGTTCATCGGGATAATAAAATGACTTATACATTTCTTTTTTATTTATGATAATAACTTTCTTTTTTCAATATTCTCTCTTGCCTCTATTAATGCCTGATGTAACTTTTTCTCCAGTTCTTTTTTGGGAGGTAATTCAGTCCAATATTCAGCTACCATTATTCCATCTTTGTGCAGTTCAAGCAATTCAACCTGTTCTCGGCTGGTTTCGGCACATAATATAAGTCCAATTGGTTTTTCTTCTCCTTCTTGCTTTTCGTAA
>PCSS01000181.1:0-147 GCA_002771395.1 Bacteroidetes bacterium CG23_combo_of_CG06-09_8_20_14_all_32_9
TTATCACAACGTGTAGAACATAATTTAAAACAAGTAAATTTATGGGACGAAGTTAAAGCTCGTTTGCACAGTCCCGCTTCTCGTTTAAGTATTGGACAACAACAGCGGTTATGTTTAGCCCGTGGATTAGCCGTTGACCCTGAAATA
>PCSS01000181.1:153-7131 GCA_002771395.1 Bacteroidetes bacterium CG23_combo_of_CG06-09_8_20_14_all_32_9
GCCGATGAGCCAACTTCTGCATTAGACCCAATTTCGAGTCAGGCAATTGAACAAAAATTTATTGAACTTAAACAACAATACACAGTGGTAATGGTTACACATATTTTAAGACAAGCCCGAAGAATAGCCGATTATGTGATTTTTATGTATTTAGGAGAAGTTGTTGAATTTGGCGATGCCGAAGATTTTTTTAATAATCCAAAAGAAGAAAGGACTAAAGCATATCTAAAAGGATCCTTTAATTAGTAATTATACGACAAATAAATTCCCCCGACATGTTACACACTCAATTGAATTTTATAAAATTAAGAATTATTTTAAAATTTTGTTTCAATATTGTTGCTAATTATTAACTTTTTCAATTAAGCAATTAACCAAAATACCTATAAATAAAGAATTGTAGTAATTTTCATTAGATTTTTATTGCAAATTAAAATTCCCAGAGGGTAGTTATTTTGAAGTTTATAATTGTAATATAAAATTTGGAATAACACAAGGCATATCAAAGGATAACCTAAAATTAGTATTACACAAAAAATTTTCTTAAAGATAATTTATAAAAGAAATTTATTTTAGAAGTTTTGAGGCTTTGTATATGCAAATTATATGCAAATGAAAAAGGGTTACAAAATTTAATCTTTGTAACCCTTTGTTTTTTAGGTGGGAGCAACAGGATTCGAACCTGTGACCCTCTGCTTGTAAGGCAGATGCTCTGAACCAGCTGAGCTATGCTCCCAAAACGAAGTGCAAAGATAATGACAATAGTATTATTTTCAGTAATAGAAATTGTTTTTTTACAACTTCACTTTAAATATTTTTTTTTCCCCTTCGCGGAGTACTTCTACTTCTACTATTTGTCCTTTATTTAGAGTGTTTAAGCGAGTCATGTAATCGTAAATATTTGTAACCGGTAAACCATTTATTGCAGTAATAATGTCGCCTTTTTTTATTCCTCCGGTTTCGGCTGGACCACCTTTTTTAACACCATCCACAGATAAGCCTTTATTGCCGGAGCCAACTACATCGGGAATAATTCCGAGTGTAACTTTATATCCCGGCGACCGATTTTCTTCTTTGCTTCCTGCTTCCTTAAATGTTAGTGATTTATCAAGGTTTGCTACAGAATTAATAAGTTGATATGAAAACTTTAAAATGTTAGTTTCCTGCGGAAAATTAATTTTTTCAACGTCGTCAAGTGGTGTGTGGTAATCATCGTGCATACCGGAGAAGAAAAAGAAAACGGGTATATCATTTTTATAAAATGAAGCGTGGTCGGACGGACCATAACCTTCGGGCGACTTTGTTACTGTAAACGGCAAATCTTTGTCAAATAATTTAATCAGACTATCTGTTTCTGCCGAAGTTCCTGTACCGCCAACAGATAAGGTTGGGTCTTCATTTTTTATTCTGCCTATCATATCAAAATTAAACATGGCTTTTATTGATTTTAAAGGAAACGGCGGCTCTTTCACGAATTGTTTTGAGCCGAGTAATCCCATTTCTTCGCCACTGAATGAAACAAATATCAAAGTTCTTTTTGGCTTTGCGGGTGATGCTGCAAAAACCCGTGCAAGTTCCAAAATTCCTGCAACTCCCGATGCATTATCATCGGCACCGTTATGAACTGCAGTAGTATCGGGCATACGCGAACCGGATTCTTGTCCTCCCATTCCAAGATGGTCGTAATGAGCGCCAATAACAATATACTCGTTTTTTAAAATGCTGTCGGTACCCTCTAAAATTGAAACAACATTAGTTGTTGGTACTTTCACTTGAATTACATCAGCAATGCCTGTTATTTTTGTTTTCAGATTTTTTGATACGGGTTTTTGTTCTTTTGTTAATTTTATTTTAAGTGTATCAAGGTTAAGATTGTTTTCTTTCAGTATTTTTTCGGCTGTTTCCCGCGAAATAATAAACACAGGAACTCCTGCATCTGAAACGGTTTTATCAAAAATTCCGGCAGAAAGTTTATTCTGTCCGTTTTTTTCGTGAACTATAAGTATTCCTTTTGCTCCTTTATCTTTGGCTGTTAAAACTTTTGTTCTGTCTTTTGAAAACTTTGCAATGGTTATATTTTCTATTCCTTCGGGCTTGCCCTGTAAAATTAAAACCCATTTATTTTTAACATCAATTGAGTCATAATCGTTCCATTTAAGAGAATCCTGGTGAATATTAAATCCATATCCTGCAAACACGGCAACACTTTCAAGGGAATCATCTGACGAGAATGAAGCAGGAATAAAATCCTCATTTATTTTTGCTGCAACGTCATTTATTTTCAGGCTGTTTCGTTTTCCGGGAAGCACTTCGGTTACTACATAAAATCGCTGAAAACCCTGGTCATAAATTGGAATAGTTCCATATTCTTTAAATTTACTTCTGATAAAAAAAGCGGATAGTGAATCGCCCGGTGTGCCAGGTTTTCTGCCTTTAAGCGAATCGGAAGCAAGGTACGAAATAGTTGATTTTAAATTATCGGTAGAAATTTCAATATTATTTTGTGCCTTTAAAACCGAAATAGTAAACGTTGTTACTAAAAAGAAGATAATGTTTCGCATTTTATTGTATTAAAGTTTTATATTGGAATAATTTCTGATTATATACAGGTTGTAATCGCCAAGATAAGTAAAGCCGTGTTTTTTATAAAGAGATTCGGCAATAATGTTATTTTTATGTACTTCAAGTTTTATCTGCATTTTTTTTTCTTTTGCAAACTTAATACATTTATTGCACAGAAAATGAGAAAGTCCTTTATTTTGAAATTCGGGTTTGATACAAAAATGATGAAGATAAATACGGCGAAAATCGTTTGTGAGCCAAGAGGTACCTGCTATTGTGCCGGAACATTTTTCTTCAAGAATAAGCATTTTACCACCATTTGAAATAGTATTTAATATAACCTGCAGATTATCGCCACGAAAAGAACTACCAAGTCCCGTTTCTTTCCAAAGTAAGTCAACCTGCTCATAATCTTTCGGTTGAAAATCGCGAATTAAAAAATCCCGAATATTCTTATTGTTTTTTTCTGACATAAAGCTGTCCGGTAAAATATTTTACTACAACAATGTTATCGCCTTTATCAATATATCCAGTTTCGGCAACGGCATCATAAATTTCATTGTCTATTTCTATTTTTCCGCCAGGTCGCAGCATGGTAGCGGCTTTGCCGGTTTTACCAACCAGTTCTGTTGGTTGCATTTCAACTCCTATATATCCTTCTGAAATATTTTGTACTGTTTCTAAAGACAGATGTCCAAAACGATTTGTTGTAAATATCTTTTGTCCCAGATAAAGCGATAAAAAGAAAGACGCTGTACAGGAAATTATTACAATTGAAAGTGATTTTAATATGGCAGGAATTCCCTGACCTTCAAAGTTAAAAACGATATTATCAATCATACTTAACGTAAGTCCGGTAACAATACATAAAATTCCTAAAATTCCGGTAACACCAAAACCGGGAATAGCAAAAATCTCAATTAATAAAAGAATTACTCCGGCGACAAAAATTAATATTTCCCAGTTTTCGGCAAGTCCTTCAAGATAAAGTGGAGCGAAATAAAGAATTGCCCCTGTAAAGGCTGCTGCAAGCGGAAATCCAATACCCGGGGTTTGAAGTTCAAAATAAATTCCGCCAATAATAAGCATTATCAAAAGTCCTTGAATTATTGGATTTATAAGAAAATCTATAATTTTTTCGGTAAAAGTAGCTTGGTATTTTTCAATTTTATAATTTGTTATTTCTGCAAGTTGCAATGCCTGGTCAATAGTTTCGGCTTCACCTTCACAAAATCCATATTTTATGGCTTCGTTAGTAGTAAATGTTATTACTTTTCCGGTATCGGTAATTCCTGCAATATAAATAGATTCATCAACCATAGCTTCTGCAATATGAGGGTCGCGAAACCATTTTTGAATAGTATCACCGTTTTCAATTACAGTAATTTTTCCGTGTGCTTGGGCTGTAGAACGCATGATTGACCGCATGTATGCCTGATACTTGTCGGGTGCGGCTTTCCCTTCGCCTGTAACAACGGTTGCTGCGCCAATATTCGCTCCTTTTCGCATAAAAATTTTATTGCAGGCGATTGAAATCAAAGCTCCGGCTGATGCAGCATTGTTATCAATAAAAACATAAACAGGAATTGGGCTGTTTAATATTTTTGTGCGAATGGAATCGGCAGCGTCAACAAGTCCGCCATAAGTGTTCAAGTGAATTAGCATATAGCCGGCTTTTAATTTACCGGCAAGTTCAAATGCTTTTTGTGTTTGCCTCCAAGCAGAAGGACCAATTTCCTGCAAAATATCAAATTGATAAACAATTACAGGTTTATTTGAACTATCGTTATTTTGAGGTATTGAAGCGTTTAGCAGTAAAAAAAATGATAGAGTAAACTGTAGGGTAAGTGCAAATTTTTTCATTGTTTTTGAAAAAAATAAGATAAATTTTTGAAACTACTGCCACTGTTGCTGCTAACCGCTGCTATGTATCTATTCCTTTGTTAAAAGCAAATGCTTAACCATTGTGTAAGTATCTTTTTCGCCTTTCGGAAGTTTAAACTTTACATTCAGGCTTTTATATCCTTTGGTTTTAACAATAATTTCGTATTTTTTATCGGCAGGAAGAGTAATAAAATACTCTCCGTTTTCATCCGATTCGGTAATGTCGGTTTTATTATCAACAAGATCTTTTATAATGATATTTGCTATAATGGGCTGATTTGTTTCGGCATCTGTAACTTTTCCCTTAAGAATTGAAAGCGGGGAACCGGAAATGGCTGATGCTATGTTGGCTGGAATATTTTTATTTGATTCGAAATAATACGACATATCAACATTATAAATATCGTAAGAGCCATAGCCGTGGTCGCGGTTGCTCGAAATGTAAGCTGTTTTATGGTCGGTACCTAAAACGAAGTGAATTTCATCACGGGTTGTGTTAATAGGATAACCAATGTTTATAGGTTCGCTCCATCTGCCGTCATCACTTAAATTGCTAATAAAAATATCGTAACCGCCCATTGTTTTGTGTCCGTTTGAACTAAAAAGCAGTGTTTTTCCATCGGGATGAATATAAACTCCTATTTCGTCATAAACTGTATTAACAGGTGAGCCAAGGTTTACGGGTTTACCCCATTCTTTTCCCTCTTTTTTAACCATGTAAATGTCGCCATGTCCGAAACCATCTTTTACGTTTTCGCTTACAAAAAACATAGTATTTCCATCGGGAGTAACACAGGCGGAACTTTCGAAAAATGAAGTATTCACGTATTTTCCTTCTAATTTGCGGGGGTCGCCCCATTCACCGGTGGGTTTGCGGGTAGAGTAATAAATATCGCCGCTTTTAGTAACATTTTCGGCATTTTTATATGTATAAATGGTATTACCGTCGGGTGAAATACTCATGTTGGCATCATGTGTTTCAGTATTTAGGGGTGCTCCAATGTTTTTAGCCGGATTCCATTCTTTAGTTGCATTATTAAAAGTAGATATATAAATGTCATCGTAGTAATCTTCAGTATAAGGGTCAATTTTTCCGCCTGTATTTTCGGGGCGACGCGAAGTAAATAACAATGTTTTACCATCAGCGGTTATTGAAGGGCAGGCATCAACAAATTTTGTGTTTATATTAGTTCCGGGATTGGAAATTTTTACGTTTACCGGATTTGCCATTAATTCTTTTGCTGTAAAGCATTGCTGAAGTAAAACATTTGCAAAATCGCGTTCGTTTTGTTTTGGTGTAAGCTTGCTTTTATATTTGTAAAAATTTTCGATAGCTTTATCAAGGTCACCCATATACTGATAAATTTTTCCTAAAAGAAAATACGCTTCGTTTTTAATGGTTGTGTCAATTTGTGTAGCAATGTATAAGTGCGTAAGAGCGCTATCCATTTTGTTGCTTTCTATGTAACATTGTCCCATTCTGAAATTCAGTTGTGCATTTTCGGGATAAAGTTTATAAAGCTCGCGGTAAATTCGCATTGCACCGTTATAATCTTCATCGTTATAACGAAGCCAGGCTTGCGCCATTTTTAATATTATACTTTCATTTTCATTAACTTCTTGTGCAATGGAAGACAAAGAAAATGACAAACATAAGGTTAAAATCAAACTGATTGAGACAAATTGTTTATTCATAGCATGTTAATTAATTAAATTATAAAGGGTCAAAAATAGTGAAAGCCGAAATAATAATGAAATAAATTTACATTTTTTCAAAAATAAAGATTAATAAAATTATAATGTTTTCATGTATCTAAAAAACAGATTCATACCTTTAATTTTTTTAGAATCGAAAGAATAATCAATATGAAATTTAAAATAGTTTCGGATAAATTCTGCGGATAAAGCCGGATAATTTGGATTAATGCTGTTGATATTGGCAATTCCCCACTTAAGCGATTTATTAAATTGTTTAATAAAATCATCATCAAGTTTTACAGGGCTCACCCAGCAGGCAAAAACAAATGGTAGTCCTGAAAAATCATTCCATTCCGATGCCAAATCATATCTAAATTTAAACAAATTTGATAATTCCAATGCCCTGTCGCCAATGATTACTCCACCAGTTATACCATTAATTTTTTTTTCGTAACCGGGAGCTGCTTCCATCCAGTTAAATTCTTTTTTCCAATAGTTTTTGGCAAGCACTTTTACTAATGTTACCGAACTGCAGGATTGATAATCGAGGTAAATATTTTTTAATTCCGAAAGCGGTTTTTTAGCAACCAAAAGTACAGATAATACATTGCGGGTGGCACCTATGCAATAATTTGATATAATATTGATGTTCTTCATATTTGCAATTGCAGCAACCGGAACAAGAACCAAATCGGCTTCACGGTTTTCGAGTTTTTTTGCACAAATTGAAGGTATATCGCAGGTAAGAGAAAATTCTGAAGGTTTTAGAAAACCCGAATGTTCAATACCATAAATAAACGGAAGAGTATTTAAATAGGAAACTGCTGAAATTCT
>PCSS01000297.1 GCA_002771395.1 Bacteroidetes bacterium CG23_combo_of_CG06-09_8_20_14_all_32_9
TTTCATAAATTAAATTATTTAACAAATTAAACAATAAGAAATTTACACGCAGGATATTTATTCTGCATTAACAATGCGAATAAATAATGTTATATCAATTTTTAAGTAATCTAATTATAATTTTATAATTATTTATCAAACCTTCAGTTTTTAAAAACCTGTTAGGTTTTGCTTGACACAACAATAGTATTTATTCCTTTTGATTTGTTAAATATATTTAGGTGGGGGAGTTTGCGGTTTAATTCCCGGAGGAAAATATAAGAATGTAAAAGATGAATCTAATTTTTGAAAATTGTTAGAAAAAGTAAATCTGATTTTCTGAGAAGGTAAATATTGAATAGTTAACAATTTAAACAGGTTTTTAAACAGGCTGTTATTTTTACTCTGACGGTCAATGTTGTTATTAATGTAGTCGTCAAATTTTGCAAAAAGTTCCGTTTCATAATTATCGGTTATACAGTAATAATTTATTATTCCGTTGTTCAGGTTTTCTTTTTTAACTATATCGTACATAATACCTTTATAGCGAAATTCATTAAGGTCTGTCCAAATTAAAGCGTTTTTATTTACAGGCGAAATCTTTATAACTGTAAGTTTGCCTGTTGGAATATACTGTAAAAGCAACTTTTTAATATCTTTTTTTATAAAATGTTTCTGTATTTCAAATACAAATACATAACCACTCATACTAAAAATCAGGGTAATTAAAAGTAATATGGAAACGGTTTTCTTCAAAAAAAATAATTTGAACAAAGGTACATATTTTTAACAAAAGTACAATTTATGCTGAAAATGGGTTGAATTTTCGTGGAAGCGGAATGTGCTTATACTTGCTAATATGGTTAAAATGAAGATGGTATTTCCAAGTCTTTACATATTTTTCGGCACAAATCATTAATCCTTATGGATAGACACTATTTATCCTTAATTGTACTGTTCATAACTTTTCAAATCTTTTTTATTTATTTCAAAAAATAAATTATCTTTGCAGCGGTAAAGGGTAAATCTTTTCGTTTAGAAAAAGATTGTAAGGGAATCACGTTAAAATCGTGAGCAGTTCCCGCTGCTGTAAGTTCCGTAACAATTTCGGAAACTCTCGTCACTGTTTCGCACCTGCGGAATGGGAAGGCTCTCCGAAAAAGGAACAAGCCAGAAGACCTGCCCAAAACCATTATTTTTCAAAGCTTTCGGGATAAAGGCTTGGGATTAAAATAACAGTTTTTTCCCAATCATTTACTACCAAAGTTTTGAGGTTAACTAATTTATTAACTTTTTAAAACTTTTTATTATGTTAAAAAAAATCGTTTTCTGTGCCTGCTTAAGTAGCGGCATTTTTCAGTCAAAAGCGCAACAAGTTATTAATTTTGAAGATTTATCGCTGCCGCCAGATTCGTTCTGGAACGGCTCCGATATGTCGGGCGGGTTTAATTCGAACGTCGCCCATTTTCCAAACAATTTTGTTGATTATGGCGGCGGTTTTACTGCATGGGACGGCTTTGCTTATTCAAACAAAATTAACGATACATTGCAGAATTTTACAAATATGTACAGTTGCTTTGCAGGGCACCAGTTAAGCGGCTCGGGTATTTTTGGAGTTTCGTATAATTCTTTCGATTCGAATTATCAGGTAATTCCTACTGAAATAACTTTTTCGGGCGATATTACTCCATTATCGTTTTGGGTTACAAATTCAGCATTTACCGCACTTACCATTAAAAACGGAGATTCCTTTAGCAAAAAGTTTGGAGGGGTATCCGGCGACGACCCCGATTGGTTTCGCTTAGATATAATTTGCTATAACGGAGCCATAGTTATCGATACCTTTCATTTTTATCTGGCAGATTACCGTTTTTTAAATAATGCACAGGATTATATTGTTAAAGAATGGACTGAAATTAATCTGGTGTCCGCATACGTTACGAAAATTGCTTTTCTTCTTTCTTCTTCCGATACAGGAGCTTATGGTATGAATACTCCGGCATATTTTTGCTTTGATAATTTATACTGGAATATGTCTATTAATATTTTAGAAAATAAATCGTCAGTTTCTTACTTCTATCCAAACCCCACAACAGGAAAAGTGTCAGTAAGCAGTGGCAATAGCAGTATAAGCAAAATAGAAATTTACAATATGTTTGGAGAAAAAGTTTACACGGCTTCTCCATTATCTTTGGGAAGGGCAGGGGATGGGCTTCTTGATTTATCGGATTTTCCATCAGGAATTTATTTTATTAAGATGAAAATTAACGGAACAGAAACATATCAAAAAATTGTAAAAAATTGAAAAAAATATTTTTATCAATATTAATATTTACAGGAAACTTACAAGTTTTTTCACAATATCCGCCTTCTGTCGGAATGCCCGGCAGCACGGCTGTTTTTACCGATAGCAGCATAATTGTAAATTGGGCAAAATCCTGTAAAATTCAACGCGGTTTTGTTGATATTTCGGCTATGCACGACAGTCTTGTATCTAATGGCAACGAAGCCGATGCTTTAGGCAAAGCCGACAATTCTACGGTAAGTCTTGGTGATAGTGGTGTGGCTATTGTTTCATTTAATCCGCCTATATCAAATGGCAGTGGTTTTGATTTTGCTGTTTTTGAAAATTCCTTCGATGGTGCATTTCTCGAATTAGCTTTTGTAGAAGTTAGCAGCGACAGCATTCACTGGTATCGTTTTGATGCTGTTTCGCTTACGCCAACAGATACTCAAATAACAACGTTTGGATTATTAAATCCTACTAAAATAAATAATCTTGCAGGAAAATATATCGCTTTGTACGGAACGCCTTTCGATTTGCAGGAACTTTCCGGAAAACCTTTTTTAAATATTGATTCTGTACCTTATGTTAAATTAATTGACGTAATTGGCAGTATTTCAACTTCGTACTCAACTTTCGATTCGCAGGGACATAAAATTAACGACCCTTTTCCAACTCCTTTTTTTACCGGAGGTTTCGATTTGGATGCAGTAGGAGTAATTAACGAACAAACGCAAAATATTTCTTTAGAATTACTCGATAACATTGTTGTTATGCCAAATCCATGCTCAAATGTTATTAATGCCATTGTTAACGGTTGTGGTGATTATGAACTACATGATGTTACCGGCAAAACATTAATCTCCGGTTCATTTTGTAATAAATTTTCTATTCCTGTATCAGATTTGGAACAGGGTTTATATGTATTGAAAGTTAATTCAATGGGGAAAATCGGTTTTACAAAGTTCTTGAAAAATTAATGAATAACATATTTCACATATTCATTAAAGGTTTAATGTTTTTTTTGTGCATTTTTTTATCATTTTTCGCAAATTGTCAAACAGATACTGTTCATTTAAAAGAAGTTGAAGTTAAAGAACGGTACCAGTTTTTTCCGGGAATTAACAAATCTTATTGCGACACTCTACATATAATACAAAGCGTAAGCGCAAACCTTGGTGAAATTCTTTCTTATGAACCGGGTTTAACTGTAAAACGCTTTGGCGATGGAAGTCTGGCAACGGTTTCGTTTCGTGGCACCGACCCCTCACACACAAAAGTTGAATGGAACGGTATGCCTGTAAATTCAATAATGAATGGTCAGGTTGATTTTTCGCTGATTCCTGCCTGCCCTACCGATAGAATAAATTTGCTGTATGGTGCCAATAGTCTTGCGTATAAATCCGGAGCATTAGGGGGAATGATAAGTTTAAATTCTGCAAATACTGAAAATTTAAAACACGGACTTGAATTAAGACAGGAAACAGGAAGTTTTGGTTTGAATAATTCATACCTGGGATTAGTGTTAGGGAAAAAAATGCTGAAATCGTTTACACGCTTATCATACCACAAATCGGACAATGATTTTGAATATCAGAATACAGCCATTCTTCCTGTGCAGAAAATGAGACAGAAAAATGCGGCTTTTGAGCGACTTGATTTAATGCAGGAATTGCTTTTGCAGAACGGCTTTCATGAGTTTTCGGTACATTTTTGGCAAAACTCCGCATTTCGCTATATCCCGCCTTTAATGACCAATGTTTTTTCAGTTGAACATAACGAAACTCAGAATGACCAGGCTACGCGTGTACTTGCTGCATGGAATTACAGACACAATTGTTATAGTTCGTTTATTAAACAGGGATTCACTTTCAATAGTTTGAATTATCATTTAAATCATTATTCGGGAAGTTACCCGGTAACATTTATTAATTCGGAAAGCAAAGAAAAACAGTATTTTGCAAGTGCCGGAACTCGTTATTGTCTATCTAACAATGTGCAGTTAAATGCTTCGTTGGATTATTCTTTTCAGAAAGCTGAAATATTTGAAGAAATGTTAGGGCAGGGTTATAACGTTTCTTTGAATGTGCTTGACGGAATGGCAGATATTGAAGTGTTCCCATATCGTTGGTTTAATATTACCGCTCTTACAAGAATTAAAAAACAACAAAATAACGAACCTGCTTTTATTCCTGCTGTTTTCTTTTCATTTCGTCCGGTGCAGTCGGTTGTTATTAAAACTGCATTATCGCACAACGTAAATTTTCCGGCGTTAAACGATTTGTATTTCATACCCGGCGGAAACACTGAACTAAAAACCGAAAAAGGTTTGCAAAGCGATTTAAATGTTGAATATAACTATCGTTTTGGCAGGAAGTCTTTAAAAAATGATTTTAAAACTGAATTAGACTTTTTTTATACCGACATTATTAACTGGATTTTATGGCAACCAACACAATTCGGCTTTTGGACACCACAAAACATAAGGCAGGTAATTTCAAAAGGTTTACAAACAAAATCGTCATTCAGAATAAATTTGCAGAAAACTAAAATATTTCTGCAAGCCACTTATACGTACAATCTTGCCACAGCAATTGATGACGGTTACATTACAGAACAACTTCCTTATTTACCAAAACATTCGGGAAATTTATCTGCAAAAATTAACCTTTCAGATTTTGAGTTTTTTGCTGAAGAAATTTATACCGACACAAGAATTACATCATATTATGGAAGCTACTCGCATAACCTGGAAAGCACGTGGCTTACAAATATTTCTGCCTCATATTTAATAAAACTTATGAACCTGTCATTTACAGCAGGATTCAGATTGAATAATTTATTTAACAAAAACTACCAGATGGTTTTATGGCGACCTATGCCAAATCGTAATGGTTCAATAGTAATAACTATTAAAATATGAGATATTTCCTTTTCATTTTCGGATTGGTTTTTTTATTCACTTCCTGCAGAAAAAAAACTGAAAATCCAACCCCTGTTACCATTAATAAACACGGTTTCTTTGTGGTAAACGAGGGAAACTACACATGGGCAAATTCTTCGCTTTCTTTTTATGATGAAACAAATGATAAGTTTTACCAGGATATTTTTTACGATGCAAACGCCGTTCCTTTGGGCGATGTAGCTTATTCAATGACTATTTATAAAGATAAAGGATATATTGTTGTAAATAATTCGGGAATAATTTATATGGTGAATATGAGTGATATGAAGTTTTTAGGAAAAATTACCGGATTCTGCTCTCCACGACAAATGCTTATTGTAAATGATTCATTGGCTTATGTTTCAGATTTATACGATACCCGAATTACAATAATTAATTTGCTTACAAATACTATTTCGGGTTATGTGCCGGTAGGACATACTACCGAAAAAATGATTCTTTTATCGGGAAAGATATTCGTAGTATGCTGGTCGTACGAAAATTTAATTTTTTCATTAGATGCGCTGACAGGAAATAAATTAGATTCTGCCATTACAGGTAAACAACCCAACAGCATTGTTGCCGATAAAAACGGAAACCTTTGGGTGCTTTGTGACGGAGGCTTTTCAGGAAGTCAGTACGGACAGGAAAATGCCTCGCTTTGGTGTTTAAATTCCACAAATTTATCAGAAATCAAACATTTTATCTTTCCAAATATTCAATCATCACCTACTCACCTTTGCATTAATGGAAGTTACGACACTCTTTTCTTTATTAACAATGATATTTTTAAAATTGCAATTTCTGAAGATAGTTTACCTGTCATGCCCGCAATTGCTGCCATAGAACGAAATTTTTACGGATTAACAATTAACCCAATTACCGGAGACATTATTGTTACCAATGCAAAAAACTATGTGGCAAATGGTGAAGTGTTTATTTATAACATTAATGGACTGTTAAAAAAGACTTTTACAACAGGAGTAAACCCTGGCTGGGTGGAGATACTTAAAAATTGAAAATACAAAAATTAACGACTGCCTCCTGCTCACTGCCTCCTGCCCGCTGCTTCCTGCTTACCGATTACCGATTACTGCTTACTGCTTACCGATTAATAGATATCCGTTATTTTTAAATTTCAAATCTGAAATCTGAAATTTTAAATCTTAAATCATATCCTCACACCTATAACACATATATCATCAACCTGTTCCTGTTCGCCCCGCCATTTTGTTATTGTTTCGTCAAGGATTTGTTTTTGTTCTTCCATTGTTTTAATTTGTAGAGACATGCCTTGTTGAGACATGCCGGGGCATGTCTCTACCAATAGGTCTTTGAATTTTTTGTATGTAAATTTCTTGTTTTTCTCTCCTCCAAACTGGTCGGCATAACCATCCGAAAAAAGGTAAACGGTATCACCCGTTTGTAGTTGTATTTCCTGTTTGGTAAATGGTGAATCTTCTTTACCCGGATGGTAACCAACTGGTTGACGGTCCGCTTTTATTTCAAAAAGTTCATACCGGCTTGCAGAGTGCGAAGATAAATCCCCCTGCAACCCGCAAGCCGCCGCACCCCCCTTTGTTAAGGGGGAATTACCAACGCTTCTGACTATGTAAAGCGGGTTATATGCACCTGCAAATTCTAATATGTTTGTATCTTTATGCCATATACAAAGGGATGCATCCATTCCGTCACGTGTTTCGCCTGTTGCACCGGTTTGTCCTAATGCCTTAATAATATGACTTTTTAACTCATTTAATATTTCGTTTGCCGAGGTTATGCCCTTTTCTATTATTATTTCATTTAACAGGCTGCTGCCAATCATACTCATAAAAGCGCCCGGCACTCCGTGCCCGGTGCAATCGGCTACTGTCCATATAGCATTATTGTTATGTGAAGCATAAGCCCAGTAAAAGTCGCCGCTTACAATATCTTTTGGTTTAAAAAGAATAAAATGCTGCGGAAGAATTTGTTTACAGTACTCG
This sequence comes from Bacteroidetes bacterium CG23_combo_of_CG06-09_8_20_14_all_32_9, assembly GCA_002771395.1. GTDB lineage: Bacteria > Bacteroidota > Bacteroidia > Bacteroidales > GWA2-32-17 > GWA2-32-17. Next base: position 7,193 of record PCSS01000297.1, read on the forward strand.
CTTGATGTTAAAATTGCCTCCTGTATTCGCTTTGCATACGTAATGCTATCGGTAATGTCTTTGTTCCTCCGTTCTATTATTTTATTCTTTTGAACAACTATTTCTTTTTGCTTTTGTATCACATTTCGTTGCCTGCGGGTAATAC
>PCSS01000176.1 GCA_002771395.1 Bacteroidetes bacterium CG23_combo_of_CG06-09_8_20_14_all_32_9
TTGATATATTCTTTAATAGCTGAAATGCCACGAACAATGGCATCATCAGGAATTTTATGTTGTGTTATTCCATGCTGCCCCAACTTTACCGCTTTTTTGTCGCGATAAATCTCACGAAAGTTTTTTGCATCGGCATCAGCAACTAAAAGATTAAATGTATTTGTTCCTAAATCAATGGCGGCTATTCTCATCACAACTAATAATTTCTGTATTTAATCCACTTATATAATTCACGATAATTCACTTTTTTACCATACATTAAAATTCCGGTGCGATATATCTTTCCTGCAAGCCAGGTCATTAAAATAAACGAGCCGATTAAAAGCGTAACAGACAATATAACTTCATTCCAAGGTACACCGAACGGAATTCGCATCATCATTACTACAGGCGAGGTGAACGGAATTATTGAAAACCAAAACGCAATTGAACCTTCCGGATTACTTGTTACATTACCAATTAAAACAATAGATAAAATTAATGGAATAGTAATAGGCATCATAAATTGCTGAGTATCGGCTTCGTTGTCAACTGCCGAACCGATAGCTGCAAACATTGAGCTGTACAATAAATATCCTCCCAGGAAAAAGAAAATAAATGACGCTATTACTACTGTAAAATCAATAGATTTAATGGAATCAAAAACTGCATCTACTTCATTGTAAGATATCTCATTAAATTGTTTTTGATTTATAACTTTATTATCTTTATTTTCACTCATAATACTTTGTGATTTAATCTCTTTATATGACGGTGTGTTAGCAAAGAAAATTGATTGGGCAATTGTAACAATAGTAAAAGTAAAAACTATCCAAAGAAAAAATTGAGTAATACCAACAAATGCAATTCCAACAATTTTTCCCATCATCAACTGAAAAGGTTTTACCGAAGAAATAATTACTTCAACAATACGACTGATTTTTTCTTCAATAACACCTCGCATAACCTGAGAACCATACATAAAAATAAAAAAATAAATAAGCATACCTCCAACAATTCCAAGTATCATTTGAAGGTCGGCTGATTTTTGTTCACGGGTTCCATCATCATTTAATTTTGTAACACTAACATTAACATTTGTTTCAATAGATTTTAAAACCTTAGGGTCAATATTACTCTTTAGTAATTTTAAACTTTCGATATCACGTTTAAGCGAATTGGCGATGTGCATTCTTACAGCTAAACTCGGTTGTTTGTTAGACGATAAAGACACAATTGGCGAAGAAAGCACGGAAGGTGGAATAAATAAAAGTGCATAATATTTATTTGTGCCAAAATTATTTTCTATATCGCTAATTTTTACATTAGTAAGATATTGAAATTTAATATACCCAGTTTCGGGTAATGCTCCTGTAAATATTTTAGAACTATCAATTACTGCAATAATTTTTACTTCATTATCTTCAACCTGCGATAGCCACGCAGGAACAATAAACATTGCAGCCATTAAAACAGGGCCAAGAATAGTCATAATTAAAAAGGAACGTTTCTTAACTCTTGTAAGGTATTCTCTTTTAATAATTATCCATATTTTATTCATAATTTTGTTATTACTTACCCGCAAAAGTAAAGTTCAATTGTTTACCCCGTTGGATATTTTATTTTTATTGCACATTAGTTTTTCAATTAGGGTTATCCAACGGGGTAAATTGCTTCATTGTTATACTATAATAGGCGACAACTTACTTATTAAAGTTGGTAGTCCTGCCTCCTGCCGATGCCTCCTGCATACTATATACAAATGTGTGAATAGTAACCAATTTTTTTAATTTATACTTAATAAGGTCATTAATTGTCATTCGCTATCGCTGTTATTCGCTTCGCTGTCATACAGTTGTCATTCGCTATCGCTGTCATTCAATTGTATGACTACTGAATGACTATGAAAAAAACGCAATTTATCACCTAATTGCAGTATAATTGTGCGTTCTCACTCACATTTTCTCCAACCACTTTAATAAAAATATCGTTCATTGTTGGCAAAACTTCATTAAATGATATTATATTACCCAAAGGTAAAAGTCCTGAAATAAGCATATTAGTTGTAACGGAAGTATCTAAAATCCGAAACTGAAAATGATGTAATCCGTTTTTTTCAATGTGTGAAATTATTTCATACTGATGCCTCAACGATGCTTCAATTAAATTAACATAGCCCGAATAAGTAACTGCATAAACATTGTTTTTATATTGCTGACGAATTTCGCTAACCGAACCGCTTAATACAGTTTTGGATTTATTAATAAGTGAAATATCATCACATAATTCTTCTACTGAAGCCATGTTATGAGTTGAAAGAAAAATAGTTGCACCATTATCCTTCATTTTTAATATTTCCTGCTTAATAATATTTACATTAATAGGGTCGAAACCACTAAAAGGCTCATCAAATATCAGAAATTTAGGCTCATGCAAAACTGAAATAATAAATTGAATTTTTTGCTGCATTCCTTTTGATAATTCTTCGGCTTTTTTTCCCCACCAAGCCTGAATTTCAAATTTTTCAAACCAATATTTTAATCTTTTAAGTGCTTCGTTTCTTTTAATTCCTCTAAGCATAGCAAGATAAAGTACTTGCTCACCTACTTTCATTTTTTTATATAAACCGCGTTCTTCAGGAAGATACCCAAACTCGGCTATATGAGCTGGAATTAAAGGATTTCCTTTGTAAAATAATGTTCCTTCATCGGGTGCCGTAATTTGGTTCATAATTCGGATTAGCGAAGTTTTTCCAGCCCCATTTGGACCAAGAATGCCAAAAACTGAGCCTTCTTTCACAGAAATACTCACATTTTCAAGTGCTTTGTGTCCCGAATATTGTTTTACAATTCCGTTTGCTTCAAAAATATTCATATCCCGAAATTTGCCATAAAGATAAGAGTTTTGTTTGTTTTTTGATATTTATTTAATGAAGCAATGAAACAATGAAACAATTTAGCAATGAAGCAATGATATTTGTTATTTTATAATAAGCATTTAATTGTGTAAACTTGCCTAAAATTTTAATTATGCCGCGCATTCTTATTATTGATGATGAAAAAAGCATTCGAAATACTTTAAAAGAAATTCTTGAATACGAAAAATACGAAGTAGAACTTGCCGAAAACGGTTCACAAGGTATTGAAATGCTGAACCAAGTTAAAATTGATGCTGTTTTATGCGATATTAAAATGCCAAAAATGGACGGAATAGAAGTTCTTTCAAACATTGTTAATAACCATTCAGATATTCCTGTAGTAATGATTTCGGGGCATGGCGATATAGAAACCGCTGTTGATTCGCTTAAAAAAGGAGCTTTCGATTATATTCAGAAACCATTAGACCTTAATCGTTTATTGATAACTTTAAGAAATGCACTTGATAAATCGAATCTTGTTATAGAAACCAAAACACTTCGCAAAAAAATAAGTAAAGCTTACGAGATTGTTGGCGAATCGCCTGCAATTTTAAAAGTTAAAGAAATGATTGAACGCATTGCACCTACCGATGCCCGAGTGTTAATTACAGGCGAAAACGGCACAGGAAAAGAACTTGTTGCACATCAGATTCACGAAAAAAGCAAACGTACCTCAGGACAATTTGTTGAAGTAAATTGTGCAGCTATTCCATCAGAACTTATTGAAAGTGAACTTTTCGGACACGAAAAAGGCTCTTTTACATCTGCAATTAAACAACGAATTGGTAAATTTGAACTGGCAAACGGTGGTACAATTTTTTTAGACGAAATTGGCGATATGAGTCTTTCGGCGCAGGCAAAAGTTTTACGGGCTTTGCAGGAAAATCGTATAATGCGCGTGGGTGGCGAAAAAGATATTTCAGTTAATGTTAGAATTATTGCAGCAACAAATAAAAATATTAAAGAAGAAATTGAAAAACATAATTTCAGAGAAGATTTATACCATCGCCTAAGTGTTATTTTAATTCATGTTCCACCGCTTACCGAGCGAAAAGAAGATATTCCTGCTCTTGTAAATCATTTTATTGAACAAATTTGCAGCGATTACGGCATGCCAAAAAAGAAAATTTCAGCAAGTGCCATTAAGGAGTTGCAATCTATTCAATGGACAGGTAATATACGCGAATTGCACAATGTTATTGAAAGACTTATTATTCTTTGTACTTCCGAAATAAAAGACACCGATGTATTAGCTTTTGCCCAACCTATGGGAAGGTAAATATATTACAACCGGGATAAAAACGTACATTTTATTTTTTATTTACATTACTTGTCATTATGCTTCGCTGTCATACAGTTGTCATACGGTTGTCATTTACCCTGTTAGATAATCACTTTTTAAATTAATGCTTTCATTTTACAAACTATCTAACAGGGTGAACTTTGCTGTCATACAATTGTAATTCGGTTAACGATTGTATGACCATAAATGATTTTTTCAAAATGTACTAATTTACCACGTAGGATATATTTTATAAGTTCATCTATCATTATTCAACAGATTCTCCAACATGGTGAACCCCGTGAAAAGTATAATAAAGTTGTCAGCAACAGTTGGCAGCCCTGCCTAGTGTTACTGCCGCTTATTTTTGTAGTCCTGCCTGCTGTTACTGCTCACTGCCGCTTGTTAAAGAAATATATTTTATGCCCGTTCAAAGTATAAAATAACTTTATAACTTTACAACCTATGAATTATAAACTGATTTTTATACTGATTTTAATTATCAATTGTCAAATATCATTTGTAAATTGTTTTGCACAGATTGACAATACTATCGACTCTCTGAAAGCTGCTGTTATAGTTGCAAAACATGACACAACCAGAATAAAAACATATATTGAAATAGGAGATTTTTATGAATATAAATCACTTGATTCTGCAATTTATTATTACGAAAAAGCCCAAAATCTTGCAAAAATAAATTCTAATAAACATCCGCGTTTTAATTCTCTTCAGGCAGCAGCACTGCGATATTTAGGCATAGCTGAATATAATATGGGTATTTACGATAAAGCCCTTGAATACCTGTTCAAATCTGTAAAGATTTTTGAAGAATTGCTTATTCAGGCAAAACATAATAAAAATACAGATAAAATTTGGGAACAAACACTGAAAATATCTAAATGTTTTAATGACATCGGAAATGTTTACTGCAAACAAGGTACTTACGATAAATCACTTAGTTTTTACCTGAAATCTCTGAAGATTTGTGAAGAAATGTTAGACGATGCAAAACGAAGCAGAAATACTAATAAAATTCAGGAACAGAAAAAAAATATATCTAAATGTTACATAAGCATTGGTAATGTTCATTATTTTCAAGGGAGTTACGATAAAGCGATTAACTATTACCTTAAATCATTAACAATATTTGAAGAACTCCTTAACATGGCTAACCAAAACAAAAATATCAATAAAATTCGTGAACAAAAACAAGGAATATCAGTTTGTTACAACAATATTGGTAATATTTACGGTGACATGGGTAATAGCGATAAAGTTTACCCTGTAAAGCGCGATAGATGGTTTTACAGGGCTATTGAATATTATCTGAAATCCTTAAAAATCATAAAAGAATTAGGCGATAAAAATGGAATATCGAAATGTTATAATAATCTTGGTAGTACTTACAAAGAACTAAAAAATTACGGTACAGCATTAAACTATTTTCTTAAATCGCTTAAAATAAAAGAAGAATTGGGCGATAAAAACGGAACATCTACAATTTGGGGTAATCTTGCAGACTTACATATTAATATTGCCGTTTCCTGTAAGGACACGCAACTGCGTATCTCTCATTACAGAGAGGCTGTTAGTTATGGATTAAAATCTCTTAAGCTTGCAGAAGAAATTAATGCTCAATATTTAATAAATGCCGAAGCAGCTCAGCTTCAAAAAGCTTTTACAGCCCTTGGCAACACCGCAAACGCTTTAAAATATGCCCAAATAGTAATTTCCACTAAAGAGAGCATGTTTAATGAGGAAAAAACCAAATCGCTTGCCGAGATGGAAACAAAATATCAAACTGAAAAGAAACAACTCGAAATAGAAAAACTTGAAAAACAAAAGGCGCTTGACAAAGAAACCATAGCCCGCAAAAATGCCGAAACTAAAAAGCAACTCATTGTTATTTATTCGTTTGTAACAGGTTTTTTAATAATCCTTATATTCTCAATAATTATTTTACGTCTGTTTATTGATAAAAAACGAGCCAATGTTATTATTTTAACAAAGAACAGCGAACTTAAACAGGCAAACGAGGAAATTAGTACTCAACGCGATTTGGTAGTTCTACAAAAAAAACATATCGAAGTAATTCACGAAGAAGTTACCAGCAGCATACGCTATGCACAACGCATACAAAGAGCTGTAATGACAGCAAGTGAACAAATGAACGAAATTTTAGGCGAACACTTCGTGATTTTTAAACCGCGTGATATTGTTTCAGGCGATTTTTACTGGGTAACAAAGGTTAAAAAGTGGCTGATTTTTTGTGTTGCCGATTGTACAGGACACGGAGTACCGGGGGCTTTTATGAGTATGTTGGGAATTTCTTTTTTAAACGAAATTGTTCGTAAAAAAGAAGTTACTAATGCTGCCGATGTGCTGAATTATTTGCGGAATAACGTTGTAGCATCGCTTAAACAAGAGAACATGAACAGCGAACAACCTGTTACAAAAGAAAGAGTAATGGATGGAATGGACATAGTGCTTTGCGTACTTGATACTGAAACTTTGAAAATGCAGTTTGCAGGAGCAAATAACTCTGTTTATATTATTACCAATAAACAAGTAACAAATAACAAACAATTAATTGAGTTAAAGGGAGATAAAATGCCCGTTTCTATTTATCCGCGTATGGAACCGTTTAAATATCAGCAATATCAGATGCAAAAAGATGATTTAATCTATCTTTTTTCTGACGGATTTGCTGACCAGTTCGGAGGTTCAAAGGGTAAAAAATTTCAATACAAACAGTTAAAAGAGGTTTTAACTGCAAATTGTTATCAACCACTTTCTGAACAAAAAGCGATTTTAGAAAAAATATTTGACCAGTGGAAAGAAAACTGTAGTCAGGTTGATGATGTAACTATAATGGGAATTAAAATAACTACTTAGTGTCTGTCTGTAATGTATATATTTGCCATGAAATCGCTTTGCTAAGTTGCACGAATTAAAACTTTTAACAAACTATGGCACGGTTTTAAACCGTGCCATAGTTTCGAACGCAGAAGACGAACATTACAGACAAGCACTACTTAGTGTTTGTCTGTAATATCAATCTTTTTCATTTTAAGGTATAAGGAAATAGGGAATAAAGCGAACCCCTTATACCCTAATGGCACTAATATTAGAAAAATGAATAACGAACAATA
>PCSS01000375.1 GCA_002771395.1 Bacteroidetes bacterium CG23_combo_of_CG06-09_8_20_14_all_32_9
TAAATTACTTTATACTACAGATTTAACTTTAAATGCCCGCTTTGCATATAACGAGAAATTTGTTATGGGTGAATTTGAACGTATTAGTCTTGGAACAAAGTATCCGGTTGTAAATATTAATTATTCTTATGGGCTTGATGGCGTTTGGAATAATACTTTTCCATACCATAAACTAATTTTAACCGTTGACCATTGGTTTAATATTTATCCATTCGGTTATTCAAAATATATTTTAGAAGCCGGAAAAATTTGGGGTACTTTGCCTTATCCGCTTTTAAAACTGCACGAAGGAAATCAAACTTATTTTTTTGATGAGTATGCGTTTAATTTAATGAATTACTATGAATTTGTTAGCGACCAGTGGCTTAGCTTAACTTATATGCATTATTTTGATGGTTTTTTTCTGAATAAATTCCCATTATTGCGTAAACTTAAATGGCGCGAAGTGGCTTGGGGTAAAGCTTTGATAGGTAGTCTTGAACAAAAAAATCGTGATATAATGGATTTCCCCTCAGGATTAGGAACATTAGACCGTCATCAGGATATTAATCATTTAAAACCTTATGTTGAAGCAGGAATTGGTATCGAAAATATTTTTAAGATTTTACGAATCGATGGAGTTAGGCGGTTTTCATATCTCGACCCTTTAGAGCATCCCAATATTGCAAAATGGGGAATTCGTTTTAGTTTACAATTCAAATTCTAATAAGGGTAATTATACTTAAAAAGGTCATTAATTGTCATTCGGTTGTCATTAGCTTCGCTGTCATTCGGTTGTATGACTATTGTATGACTATTGAATGACCATTGTAAATGAGGATTTTAAAAGCGAAGTCCAACAAAGAAAAAGCAATTTTTAGAAGTCCCGTTTAATTTTTCAAAAAATCTTCATCTCATTCATTAACTTTGGCGACTGAAAAATACAATGATATGACGCGAGAAGAACTCTTTAAAAAAATCATTAGTCACGCTAAAGAATATGGATTTATTTTTCCATCAAGTGAAATATATGACGGACTTGCAGCCGTTTACGATTACGGACAATTAGGCTCACTTTTAAAAAACAATATTCGCGATTACTGGTGGCAAAGCATGGTTCAGCTTCACGAAAATATTGTAGGTATTGATTCAGCAATATTTATGCACCCTACAATATGGAAAGCATCGGGACACGTTGATGCTTTTAACGACATCCTTATTGATAACAAAGATTCCAAAAAACGTTATCGTGCCGATATGCTTATAGAAGAACATCTTGCAAAAATTGAGGACAAAATAAATAAGGAAGTTGAAAAAGCAACAAAACGCTTTGGCGAAAAATTTGACCGCAAAATGTTTATTTCTACCAATCCACGAGTTGTAGAATATAAAAATAAATACGATACTGTAAAAACCCGCTTTGCAAATGCACTTAACAATAACGACCTTAAAGATTTAAAAAATATTATTGAAGAAGAGAAAATTGTTTGCCCCGTTTCGGGAACCCGCAACTGGACTGATGTTCGCCAATTTAACTTAATGTTTTGTGTACAAATGGGGTCTGTTACAGACGATACCGAAACAATTTTTCTTCGTCCTGAAACAGCCCAGGGAATTTTTGTAAACTTCTTAAATGTATATAAAACCGGCAGGATGAAAATTCCGTTTGGCATTGCACAAACCGGTAAGGCTTTTAGAAATGAGATAGTCGCCCGTCAGTTTATTTTTCGTATGCGCGAATTTGAACAAATGGAAATGCAGTATTTTGTTAAACCTGGCGAAGAAATGAAATGGTTTGAATACTGGAAAACCACACGCAAAAAATGGCATTTATCGCTTGGAATCCCCGAACAAAAATATCGTTTTCATGACCACGAAAAATTATCGCATTATGCCAATGCAGCTACCGACATAGAATTTGAATTTCCTTTTGGATTTAAGGAACTTGAAGGAATACACTCGCGTACAGATTTCGACCTTAAACAACATCAAAAGTACAGCGGTAAAAAACTGCAGTTTTTTGATGCAGAAACAAACGAAAGTTATGTGCCTTATGTTATTGAAACATCAATTGGGCTTGACCGCATGTTTCTTGCAATAATCAGTTACGCTTATAATGAAGAAAAACTTGACGATGGCACCGAACGCATCGTATTTCATATTCCGCATATATTAGCTCCAATAAAAATTGCTGTTTTGCCGCTTGTTAAACGAGACGGAATGCCAGAAAAAGCCCGTGAAATAATGGGAAATTTAATATATGATTTTATGTGCCAGTACGACGAGAAAGATACCATTGGACGCCGTTACCGCCGCCAAGATGCAATTGGCACTCCTTACTGCATAACAATAGACCAGCAAACATTTGAAGACAATACTGTAACAATTCGCGAAAGAGATACAATGAAACAGGAAAGAATTTCAATTTCAAAAATATCTGAAATTGTAAAGGATAAACTTAATTTCAAAAATAATTTGGGTATGTAACAAAAAAGGGGGAAATAAACAACATCATTTTGCGATACAAAATTAAAAAAAATTATCAACAGGCAAAATGATTGTTAGTAAAAATTTTTGACATATAAAAGTATCCCCGTTTTATTAGAAACATAACAGATAGGTTTATAAGTTGAAGAGTTTAAAATCTATCAACTAATCAACTTATCAACAATCAACGATTGATTTGTGACCGTTCAAAGTAAAACATTTACAGAACTTATAGTAAAAAATAGGACTCCACCGAATTGTTACATACTCAAATCATATTTTGTAAGCTCTGTGTTTCTTCTTATTTTTGAGCCAGTAAAATAATTTTATGAAGTATTTTTCAATTAAATCAGTTACACCACATATAGTGGCTGTAGTAATATTTTTATTAATTACTTATACTTATTTTTCTCCATTGCTTGAAGGTAAACGACTTCGTCAGAGTGATATGATGAATTATTATGGGGTAAGTAAAGAAGCCTACGATTATAAAGAAAAAACCGGTGAAATAGCTCTTTGGACTAATAGTATATTTGGAGGAATGCCTATGTATTTAATAAACAGCGGAGCTAAATCAAATGTGATAATTAAAATACACTGGTTATTTACGTTAGGAGGTGCTAAACCGGCTGGCATGGTATTTCTATATTTATTAGGATTTTATATCGCTTTGCTTGCGTTTGGAATAAACCCTTGGTTGAGCATTGCCGGTGCCATTGCTTATGGTTTTTCATCGTACTTTTTTATTATTCTTGAACCCGGGCATATTACTAAGGCTATTGCATTAGGATATATGCCAGCCATAGTAGGTGGAGTTTACTTAGCTTACAATAAGAAATTACTTTTGGGTAGTATAATTACAGGTATGTTTCTTGCTCTTCAATTACTTGTAAATCACATGCAAATAACCTATTATACCCTTATTATTATTTTTTTTCTCGGATTATTTGAATTTGGCAGGGCTTTTTTAGATAAAAAATTAATTCCTTTTTTCAAAGCCACTGCATTACTTTTTGTAATAGCAGTTCTCGCTATGGGAAGTAATTTAACAAATCTTTGGCTTACTTATGAATATGGCAAATATTCAATGCGCAGCAAGTCGGAACTTACATCAAATAATGAAAATAAGACCACAGGATTAGATAAAGACTATGCAACTGCATGGAGTTACGGACAATCGGAAACTCTTACATTGTTAATTCCTAATGCAAAAGGAGGGGCTTCGGGAGGCGAGTTAAGTACAAATTCAGAGACCTACAAATATTTTAACGAAAAATTAGGCTCTGTTCAGGCAAAACAAATTGTAAAACAAATGCCATTATACTGGGGCGACCAACCTTTCACAAGCGGACCTGTTTATGCCGGTGCTGCTGTAATTTTTCTTTTTGTATTTGGAATGTTTTTAATGAAAGGTCATTTAAAATGGTGGCTTTTAACAATAACCATTATTTCTATTTTGCTGGCTTGGGGCAAAAACTTTATGGTATTAACCGATTTCTTTTTAGACTATGTGCCCGGGTACAATAAATTCCGCACTGTGTCCATGATATTAATTATTGCCGAATTTGCTTTGCCTTTGTTTGCGGTTCTGACACTTAATAATATTCTGAAAGAAGGCATTGAGCGTAAAAAACTTATTAAATATTTAAAATGGTCGTTGGGAATTGCAGGTGGATTAATTCTTATTCTGATAGTTATGCCCGGTGCTTTTTTCGATTTTTCTTCGGCAAGCGATGCTCAATATGCTCAGGCAGGATATCCTATGAACGAGTTAAAAACTGACCGCGAAAGCCTGTTAAGAATGGATAGCTTGCGTTCATTAGTTTTTATTTTACTTATGGCAACTGTTGTTTATTTTTCAGGAATTAAAAAACTTAAAGCAGGTGTTGCTATTTTAATTACAGGTGTACTTTTTATTACAGATATGTGGTCTATTAACAAAAGATATGTAAATAATGATATGTTTGTATCAAAAACAGAAGTAAAAACACCGTTCCGACCTTCGCAAGCCGACCTTGAAATTTTAAAAGATACCACTCCCGATTACCGTGTGTTAAATGTTGCCGTTAATACTTTTAACGATGCCAGCACTTCTTATTTTCACAAATCTATTGGCGGGTATCATGGAGCTAAAATGAAACGCTATCAAGAACTTATAGATAAGCACATAAGCAAAAACAATATGCAGGTTCTAAATATGCTTAACATGAAATATGTAATTGTTACGACCAAAGAACAAGGACCCGTTGCCCGGCAAAATCCTTTTGCTCTTGGTAATGCATGGTTTGTAAAATCATATAAATTGGTAGCCAATGCCGATAGTGAATTAAATGCACTTACTGACTTCAATGCTGCTCAAGAGGCTATTGTTGATAAACGTTTCGAAAGTATGCTTAAAATTTTTAATCCAAATTTCGATTCAATAGCTACAATAAAATTAACAAAATACTCACCAAATGCTTTATGCTATCAAAGCGAATGTAACAATGAGCAACTTGCAGTTTTTTCTGAAATATATTACGATAAAGGCTGGAATGCTTTTATTGATGAAAAAGCTGCACCATATTTTCGTGCAAATTATGTGCTTAGAGCTATGATTATCCCTAAAGGAAAACATAAAATTGAATTTCAATTTGAGCCACGAGGTTATAGAATTGGCGAAAAAGTATCAATGGCAAGTTCTATTCTTCTTTTATTGCTTTTTGCCGGAACAGTTTTTATCGAAATTCGTAACCGCTTAAAAAACAGTGATAATCATAACAAAGTTTCAAGTTAATATCTTGTAATATATCCAACATGAGCCTATTACATCCCGTTTTTTTCATCAACTTATTTGCTGTATTGGTAACAAAGCCTAACAGGTTTATCAAATAAACCGTCTATCATAAAACATTAGCAAATTGTGTATCGTAAACATATTTGGTATAATTTATTTGGTATTATTATGAATAAATTAACCCATAAGAAATCACAAAAATGGAAAAAAATTATTTTTCCTGTTTGTGTATATGTTATTGGCATATTTGTATTTACAGGGGTTAATTACGAACGCACGAAATCTAATTTACTTTCGGGAATTGATAGAAATCTTTTTATTGCTGCACAATGTATAAAAAATACACTTCCATCTGATTTTCACGACAGAGCATTAAATTTTAATTCAATAAATAAAACTGAGGATTGGAAAAATATAAAAGCCCTTTCGAAGTTGGCATACATAACTAAAATTAATTTTTTATACACTATTGTAATAAAGAATGGAAAAGCATATTTTACAAGTTGTTCAACTACTTCAGATGAATTAAAAAATCACAACGAGGTTCATTACTGGTTAGAATATGCCGAAGCATCAAAGGCATTACTTAATATTCCAATTTCCAGAAAAACAGTTTACGAAACAACGTCTAACAGGTGGGGAACTTTCAGATCTGCTGTAATTCCAATAATTTCACAAACCGGTAATTTATATTTAGTCGGATCTTGTTACAAAATAAGCTATATCACCCTGATTTTACATAAAGAAGTTGTAATATCTGTAATTTTTGCACTTTTTCTTTCGTTTCTTGTAATTCCGTTTGCATATTATATGTTAAAGATGCAAAAAAATTACAGCTATTTTCTTCATACAAAAGTCCAGGAACGAACTGTTCAACTTTCACATGAAATTTCAGAGAGAAAGAGAGCTCAGGAACAATTAACCGAATCTCTTGCAAAATCGGAAGAGTTAGCCGAAAAAGCTCAAGAGGCAAATAAAGCAAAAAGTGAATTTTTAGCCACAATGAGTCACGAAATCCGAACTCCGTTAAATGTTATTATAGGTATGTCGGCTTTGCTAAACAATCCCGCTATATCGCAAGAACAAGCTGAATACCTGGGAACAATTAAAGGTGCATCGGAACATTTGCTCAATATTATAGATAATATTCTTGATTTTTCGCAAATAGAAGCAAATAAAGTTAATATAGAAAATGTAAAATTTGATATTAACGAATTGGTAAATTATTCTGTAAACTCATTTATGAATCTTGCAAAATACAAAGAAATTGGTTTAAAAAGTTTGATAAATGAAAAAGTTCCTAAATTTATTACCGGTGATCCAAGTTATTTGCGACAAATATTATTTAATTTGTTAAGCAATGCGGTTAAATTTACTGAAAAAGGGGAGGTTAGCCTTTTTATATATCTAAATAAATATGATAATAATACAAATAAAGTAGAATTATTATTTAAAATTACCGATTCGGGTATTGGAATTCCGGTTGAAAAAGAGAAGATTATTTTTGACAAATTTTCGCAAGCTGATAGTTCTACGCGGCGAAAATATGGAGGTACCGGTTTAGGTTTAGCAATTTGCAAACATCTTGTTAGTATATTAGATGGCAAAATCTGGTTCGAGAGTAAAGCAGGACATGGAAGTACTTTCTATTTTACATTGAATTTTGGATTGCCCGGTTTGGAATTAAGTGGCAAAAATTCTAAACCCGATGAATATAAAGTAGATGATAATTATAAACTTCGCAATTTAAATATCCTTTTAGCTGAAGATAATTTATTAAATGTTAAGGTTACAAAATCATTTTTACAAAAATCGGGACATACCGTAACAGTTGTCAGTAATGGAAACGAAGTAATGCAAAAGATTAAAGATAATTCATACGACTTAATACTTATGGATATTGAAATGCCCGAAATGGATGGCATTGAGGCGGCACAACTCATTAGAGAGGGAGGTTCTAATGTAAAAAACAAAAATATTCCTATAATTGCATTAACGGCACATGCCTTAGACGAAATTAAAGACAAATGTAAATATGCAGGAATGAATC
>PCSS01000005.1:0-6964 GCA_002771395.1 Bacteroidetes bacterium CG23_combo_of_CG06-09_8_20_14_all_32_9
ATATTATTCTGTTTTTTGCAGACTGTATTTTATACGATTTTTTTACAAAAATAATAAAATCTGCGAAAATTTGTGTAATCTGTGGCAAACTTTTTACTTTATGGACAAACTCTCATTAATTGAAATTTGATAACCAATATTCGGGGTTTTGCTTTATAGTTCCGTGCCATATTTGCAATTCGAGAACGGTTTTGTTGTCGTCTTCGCTGTCGGAGTATATAACGCCAATTTTTTGTTTAGATTTTACTTTGTCGCCAACATTAACATTAACTTCTTTAAGATTAGAATAAACCGTTAAAAAATCGCCGTGCCTGATAATTATTGCTTTGTTTTTTCCTGGAATAGAAATAATTTTACTAATAACACCATCGAAAATTGAACGTGCTGTTGAGCCTTGAGTAGTAGAAATATACACGCCGTCGTTTTTCACTTTAATTCCTTTTAAAACAGGATGCTCGTGTTCGCCAAAAGTGCTTGTTATTACTCCACGCTCAACAGGCCAGGGAAGTTTACCTTTGTTCGCTTCAAACTTATCTGAAACAATTTGTTCGGCAGGTGTAAGGTCGAAAACGGCAGATGTAGTTTTTTTTTCAACATTAACCGAAGCGTCAATTTTAGGATTTTTTACATTTAACTTGGCTTGTTGCTCTTTAAGTTCTTTTTCTTTGCGGATTTTTTCTTTCCGGGCTTTTTCCGCTTTTTTTATTTCTTCGGCAATTAATTCGTTAATAACGCTTTGAAGTTTTTGGTCGGCTAATTTTTTCTGAGACAGTTTGTTAGCAAGTTCTTTTTCCTTTGATTTTAATCCTTTAAGTATTTTTTTTTGTTCGCTTTTTTCGTTAGTAAGTTGGTTGGTTTCTTGTTTTTCTTCGGACAGTAAATTTTCTTTATCGTCTTTTTTAACTTTTAACTCGGCAATTTTTTCCGATAAATCCTGTTGTGTACTAATTATTGCTTCCATTTGTTTTTTGCGAAAATCGGCATATTGCTGAAGATATTTAAGACGACGATAAGCGTTATTAAAATCTTTTGCCGAAAGAATAAAAACTAATTTATCATAAGATGACCTGGTTTTGTATGCAAAAATAATCATTTTGGCATAATTATTTTTAAGTTTTTCAAGATTATTTTCAAGATTTTGAATATTTCGTTGCTTTTCATCTATTTTATCGATTAACGATGCTATTTCGCTTGTAATAGTATTAATAAGTTCCTGACGGGCATTTATTTTTTTATTAAGAATCATTAATTGATTCATAGATATTTTTTTGTCACGCTTTGTGTGTTTCAGCAAGTTGTTTGTGTATTTTATTTCTTCCTGAGTTTTTTTGTGTTTTTTTTCAAGTTCAGTGCGTGTTTGTGCCTGCAAAGCAAATGACGTAATAAGCAGAATAAAACAGACAATTAACAATTTAAGATTTAAGATTTTATATTTTAGATTTAAAACCTGGAACCAGTGAACAATTAAATTACAGGATTTGCGCAAAAAACTAAAATAAGCTGCCAATCTTGCTTCGCAAGAGAATAGTTCACATATTTTTTTAATTTTAATAAGTGAACTCGTGATAAAAATAAACTTTTGCGTAAATTCTGAAATATATTTTAAAATCATACTCATTTTTAGTCTATTCTCTTGTATTTATCGGGAATTTTAAACGGAAAACTTACATCTGAATTAACCGTAATTTTATTATATTTTATTTCGGTTGTCAAATGTTTTTCAGCAGTGTTTATGTCAATATTAATTTTCGAAGGCATTGCCTTAGAATTAACATCAATAAAGTCAAAATATTGAATATTAAGTGTTCTTTTTTCGCCGTAGTCGTTAATTGCTACTTTTGAAATTTTAAAAATATCAGGAGTAATATGCAATGTTTCAACAATTAAATCGGTGGTTTTATTTTTTTTGATGTATTTTTTTATTTTGTGTTTGCGATGTGTTTTTAACACATACATATTTGAATCGGTTGATGGAATAAAAGTTTTACGAAAAAATCCTTTTTCTTTATTATCGGCATTTATTTTTTCGTTATGTTCTTCGTCGGTTTCAGAATATAGAAAAATTTCGTTTGAAAAAATTGCCTGTAAATCATTGAACGATAGATCGGTTTGAAATTTATTGTCGAAATAATCGTAAGATTTTTTAAAGTACTCGTCTTTTAACTTATTCATAAACATAATACTGTCGGGTGTAAACTGAATGCGTGCCATTTCGATGCCCAATGCGGGTGTTATGCTTATCCAAATAAGACTGTCTTTGCGAATTCTAAGAGTTCCGCTAATTGAACGTTCTACATCATCAAACTTAATGTTTACATAAAATTTTATTGATATTGAGTTGTAAGGCAAATAGTTTTCCGTAACCAAAGTATAAAGTCTTCCCGCTCCCATAATGCGTACTTTTTCTGTACTAATATGGCGTGTAGTTCTGCACGAAAACATTATAAGAACAATTACAACAAGCAAATAAAAAGTGGCATTTTTTATTGAGTATCTTATAATTTGATGGACACTTTGCATGAAATAATGGTTTTATTGTTAAATTGCTATACTATATTCGAGTTAAAACCCTGCCTTTTGAATGCCGCCCCTTTCCTTTTAAATGCCACCTTCATTTCCTATCATCTTTCAATCTTGTTTTCTCAATCTTTCTCAATCTCATTCCTTAACCTTAACCTTCATTCCTCAACCTTAACCTTGAATATGAGCATTCCCTTGTGTGTCCGAATTTGTGGTCATGAATGTTTCATATATTTGATTTTATGTTTTACCTTGCAATGATAAACTTTTTATTGGCACGGTTGTTAACTGAAATAATATAAATTCCTTCGGGAAATTCCGAAACATCAACAATTAATTCTTTTTTATGCGCCATTGTTTGGTTGTAAATTATTTGTCCGATAGAATTGTAAATAGTAAAAGTAATTTCATATTTCGGATTTTCATTATTTATTTCAACAAAAATTTTATTGCCTGCAGGATTTGGGTAGATTTTTATGTCGGAATTATCTGCGTAATATTCATTGATGCCTGATATACAGGAACTGTTAGAATTGTTATAAGTATGAAGCATAAAGCACCAATTACCTGTTCCATTTGGATAACGGCCATAAGAAGTATCTGTATATTGTTGTGGATAACTCACATAATTTTTTAATGCACCCGCAGAATTTAACAGAACAACACTTTCTCCGGATGCAGAAAGTTTGAAATTAGTATGCAATCCTGCCAATAATTGTAATGTATCGGCATCAGCCCATATTATTAAGAAATCATTTGCACTTATAATAGTATTAGCAGGAAATTGCCATTTTAAGGGATTATTATAATTATCAGATAAATACCAACCCGATAAGTCAACAGCATTACCCGTAGTATTATATAGTTCAATCCAATCGTGATATTTGCCATCATACGGGTCTAGGACGCTACTTTGATTAGAAGCCATAAATTCATTAACAGCCACATCAGGAGTAACATGTATTGTGTAATATTCATGCTCTGCCCGCTGAGGAGAGAAGATACCGGCATTATTGTTTTCGGCATAAATATAATATTGAATTTCAGAATTAGTAACAGGCACTAAAACCCCATAAGTATTGTCACCTGAAGCGCCATCACCATGAGCACCATCGTCGTACATTACTATCCTGGTAAATTTTTCCATCATGGAATATCTCATTCCAAGAAACACAGAGTTTGCATTGGAAACAGTTGCTGTGATATAAATATTTGAATTGATAGGTGGAAAAGTATCTGAAGGTTGTATATTGGAAATAGCAGGAGGCACTTGCTGAAATTCAGTTGTGGAATTCAGATATGTTGTACGTGCATTCATCAGGTAAGTAATTCCGGGTGCTGTAAATGGTCCGGAGGTAACATTGGTGGTTAAATTACTTATGAACTGCGAATAGGTATAGAATTTATTTGGGTCTGACTGTACAGCGGTATCAACAATGCCCTGCAAATACTGCCCGGCAGTGTAATAACTGTTGTTTGTAAAGTTTTCGCTGACAATTGTTCGCATATGTGCAATGTACATACGTTTGTACATTGGAACAGCAAGGAGTTCTTTTACGAGCGGCCAGGATTGATCGTTGCTGTGTAGAGTGGGAGACATAGTTTGTTCCTGCGAAATGGATAAGTTGCCCGAACCACTGTTAACAAAGTTGCCGAATGCTTCATTCACATCCCATATTATCGGGTTAAACCTTCCATTATGGTCTTCATAAATGTAATAATTGTGTTGTGGTTGACCGATATAGCTGTCAAGATTTACAAGCACATTATCAAACGTGAGCATCCAAAGCGTACGGTCAACATCAATAACATTTTCAATTCCGCTGATATTATTTTTAAGGGTATTGCAAAGGTTAACTAAATCTGTCCATCCATAATCAGATTTCATTGTATATGTCATGTAATAGAGCGTGCTGTCGGGTCCTTTGTAAAATAAATTACCACCAAAATTATCCATGAAAAAAAAAGAGTTGTTGTTTGAAAAAAAGTAATTGTCAACAAACGTTTTTGTAACCGCTTCGGAGTTTGTATAAAGCCCTATATACTGATTGTTAATATATACCTGCGCATAATTGGAAAGAGATGCCTGCATATAATTTCTCAGAATATAGTACGCTAGTACCTCTCGAATAAATGACGGGTCTTTGAATCCATTACTGAGTTTGATGTCTTTGTATCCCTGGTAGTTCTGACTTTTGAAAAGGTCAAGTTCAATATGCAGGGGATTTTTTACATTATGCGGATTGTAGGAACTGTTGCCCTTGTATTTTACTCCCGCACTGTCGAATTGCACACCGTTTATTTTTACCCACTTAGCCATCGTATAACTATCGCTTCCCAGTTTTGTGGTATCAAGTATGTAATCCCAGTTGGATTGTGAAAACTGGATTTCAATTTTTTGAATAGTGTTAATGGCATAAAAGCCCTGAGCAGATGTCCCGACGGAATAAAAAATCGTCATAGAACAAAATACGACTGAAAACAAAAATTTCTTTACCATAAGATTTTTAATATTTTAGAAAGTTTATTAAAAAATACACATTTATTATTTGTTACTGTTGCTGGTATCAGAAACCAGTGACCAAAAACCCGAAACCATAAACCCAACCTCTTGATTTCCTACCCGAACAGTTACAATTATATTACAAATATAGAGGATAATTATGTTAAACTGTTACAAAATTATGTAAAAAAGTTACAGAATTTTAAGAAATCATATTTTTTTCGTGTAATTTTTGAATATTTTTACACATTATTTTTTACCCTTGGGAAAACTTAAACAATTAGCAGGACAAACCGCCATTTATGGTCTAAGCAGCATAGTTGGCAGGCTATTAAACTATTTACTTGTACCACTTTATACTAACATTTTTACACCCGGGCAATATGGTGTTGTTACTGAGCTTTATGCATATCTTTCATTTCTTATAATAGTTCTTACTTATGGCATGGAAACGGGTTTCTTTCGTTTTTGCGAGAGCGGCAAAAACGATACTCGTGTTTACTCCACATCATTAATATCACTTTTTGTATCGTCATCGTTTTTTATTTTACTTTCTGTAATATTTGCCAAACCTGTTGCAACGGCTTTAGATTATGGCAATCATTCCGAATACATTATATGGCTTGGATTAATTATCGGTTTCGATGCCATGTCGGCTATTCCCTTTGCTTGGCTCAGACAGCAGGGCAAAGCTTTTCGTTTTGCATCTGTTAAACTCATTAATATTGCTGTAAATATATGTCTGAATTTATTTTTTTTGATACTTTGTCCGTACCTGATTTTACATGGTTATAAAATTCCCGTTTGGTTGTATAATCCTGCTGTAGGTGTTGGTTATGTGTTTGTTGCAAACATGATAGCCAGTGCTGTTACTTTAATATTGCTTATACCTGATATGCGTGTTGCATGGGTTTTTGATAATGGATTATGGAAAAAACTCCTGATTTATTCACTTCCGTTACTTATAGCAGGATTGGCAGGAATGGTAAACGAAACATTTGACAGGGCAATGCTTAAACAACTTTTGCCCGATGCTTCTACTGCTATGGAACAACTCGGGATATATGGCGCCAATTACAAAGTAGCCATTCTTATGACTATTTTTATTCAAACCTTCCGTTTTGCCGCCGAACCATTCTTTTTTAGTCAGGCTAAAGAAAAAAACGCTAAAGAACTTTATGCCGAAGTAATGAAGTATTTTGTCATTTTCGGCTTATTTATTTTTCTTGGAGTAATGCTCTATTTAGATATAGTGAAATATTTTATTGGTCCGGAATTTCGTTCAGGGCTTAAAATTGTACCCATACTTTTGCTGGCAAATCTTTTTCTCGGAATTTTTTTCAATCTTTCAATTTGGTACAAACTAACCAACAAAACCCACTGGGGTGCTTATCTTGCTTTATTTGGTGCTGCTATCACTATAATTTTAAATTTCTGGCTTATTCCTATTATTGGATATATGGGTTCCGCTTGGGCTACGCTTATTTGCTATTTTGCCATGATGGTGGTTTCTTATTTAATTGGCAATATTTTTTATAAAATAAATTATCCATTGTTACGTATAGGAATTTATTTTGCTGTTGCATCGGGTATATACATAATATCACAAGTTCACCAAATAAGTTCAATGTCTCTTTCTCTTTTTGTAAACACCATTTTATTCCTTTTATTTGTTGCTTTTGTATATTACATGGAACCGTTATTAAAGCAAAAATTTAAAAGACATTAATATAGAGAAGCAAGGATTAGAATTTGCAACAGAACAAAACATTTTGTAACTATTCAGCCCATGTTCTTTTTTAGCCACAGATTATATCAATTTACCCCGTAGGATAATCCCATTTTACCCCGTTAGATAATCTTATTAAACAAAGTTGTAAAACAAAAAGAATATATCTAACGGGGTAAACAACGGAGTGAAAATAAAAACAAATATCCAAC
>PCSS01000005.1:7002-7162 GCA_002771395.1 Bacteroidetes bacterium CG23_combo_of_CG06-09_8_20_14_all_32_9
AACTTAGCGAAGCGTTCTCATTTACCCCGTTAAATATTTATTAATAAAAGGAGATAATGTTCTATATATGTTTTTATTTAACGGGGCAAGCACCTTTGAAAAATTAAAAAAATTGTGAGTAAAAAAATTAAAATTTTTAACACCAAATGAATATTCCCTA
>PCSS01000032.1 GCA_002771395.1 Bacteroidetes bacterium CG23_combo_of_CG06-09_8_20_14_all_32_9
ATAGTTGAAAAAATTGTTCGTGAAATTCAACCGGAAAAGGTTATATTATTTGGCTCTTATGCAAGGGGTGATTTTAATAATGATAGTGATTTGGATTTATTTATTATAAAAGATAGTGAAGAATCTAATAGGATTATGAGACGAAAGTTAGATACTTTGTTGCGAGGACGACGATTTCCGGTTGATATAATTGTGAGAAAACCTAGTGAAGTAGAATGGAATTTCAGAGCAAAGAACCCATTTTATTTATATCATATTTTTAAAGATGGAAAGGTACTTTATGAAAAAAAATGAGGAAGAAATTAAATTGATTGAAGTTTGGTTAAAATTTGCAAAAGAAAACCTCTTATATGCCCGTGCAGGAATGAAAGAAGATTTTTCACCATATCATACTATATGTTTTCTTTGCCAGGGAAGCGCTGAAAAATATTTAAAAACTTATCTGATATGGAATGGGTGGGAATTAAAGAAAATCCATGATTTGTCAGAGTTACTGGATTTTTGCAATAAGTATGATATTTCTTTTGAAGTTCTGTTTCCAGAATGTGAATTGCTGAATGATTATATTTCTGAAGCCCGGTATCCTGCTGATTTATTTTTTGAAAGTATTAGTAAAAACGATGCAATAGAAGCCATTGATGCAGCAGGTAAAATTGAAAAATTTGTATTGAATAAATTAGATTTTATGTCTGAAAATGAAAAAGAATAATCTTCTTTAAAATAAAAACCATGAATACCCATATAATAAAAGAAACCATTACAAAAATTGTTCCCGTAAAAATTGATGGCAAAACCGTAAATACTCATGAGGGTTCAACAGTTCTTGAAGCCGCTCAAAAAGCAGGCATCTATATTCCTACCCTGTGTTTCCTCGATAATATCAAGCCCTATGGAGGTTGCCGCTTATGTATGGTTGAAATTAAAAATATGCGCGGATATCCAACAGCATGCACAACGCCTGTTGCTCCGGATATTGAGATAAGTACAAATACTCCCGCATTGCAAAAACTGAGGAGGGAAATATTAGAACTTATCCTTTCCGAACATCCCTATACATGCCTTATTTGCAGTGATAAAAATGATTGCAGCAAATTTATGCATACCACCCGCAAAGTAAGCGTAACTACCGGTTGCAATTTCTGCACAAACAACGGCGACTGCGAACTGCAGGACCTCGTAAAATATCTTGATTTAAAAGAAATACAATTCCCTGTTGCTTACAGGAATATAAAACCGGTGAAGGATAATCCTTTTTATAATCTTGATTATAACCTGTGTGTGCTCTGCGGACGTTGTGTAAGAATATGCAATGAAGAACGGAACAGTGAAACGCTTGCTTTTATTCAAAGAGGTAATGCAACACTTGTTGGGACAGCCTTTGGAAGTTCACATGAAGATGCCGGTTGTGAATTTTGCGGCGCCTGTATTGATGTCTGCCCTACAGGCTCTATTTCTGAAAAATTAGGAAGATGGGCAGGTCTTCCCGATAAATCACAGGAAACAACCTGTGTTTATTGCTCCGTAGGATGTAAAATGAATATTAATACATTAGGAAACCGTATTGTCAATGTAGGACCAAAACCCGGTGCAAGAACAAATTCTCCCCAGCTTTGTGTACGCGGTAAATTTGTTACCGGTGATATTGCACATCACCCTGACCGGATTTTAACACCACTTATCAGAAAAGGAAATAAATGGATTGAAGCCTCCTGGGATGAAGCAATAAAATTTACTGCAGGCAATCTTGAAAAGTACAGGGGAAATCAGTTCGGAATACTCGGCTCTGCTCACGACTCCATTGAAGATAACTATATCCTGCAGAAATTTGCCCGTAAAGTGATGCGAACAAATAATACCGATATGCTATTTTCCTGTTCTGAAAGGACGCTTCTGAAACGAATACATGATTATTATTCTATTTACCCTCCTGTTGAAATTAACGACATTACTGATGCAGATACTATTCTTTTAATTGGCGGGCAGACCTCCTGGTCACATCCGATTATTGAAAACAGACTCAGAAAAGCCTCTAAAGCCGGTAAAAACATTATTGTTGCTCATCCCCATTACCACAGAACTTCTATGTTTGCCAGGTATAATATTTTGTATAAACCCGGCGAAGAACAATCTTTCTTGTTAATCCTCCTGGCAAACCTGGTTAAAACAGGTGCCTCTGCAAAAGATTATGCAGAACTGGAAAAAGCGTTTAAGAATTTTAAAGCAGAGCAGGCTATTGAGTCTTGTGGTGTGGAGAAATCAGAGATTGAAGAGATTGTTAAAACTATTGCAAATTCAAAAAAACTCTTGATTATTGCAGGGGACAGTGTTTTTCGTAATCCTGCCTGTATTGATAATTTCAATGCACTGTGTAATATTCTTAAACTTACAAAAAAACCTGATGATTCGCGGATACTGTTCCTGCTCAGTGAAGGTAACCGGTACGGCAGTACATATATTGGTATGCATCCTGATTATTTGCCGGGTTTTACTCAACTTGATGATGACAATAATATTTCTGTATGGTCGGCTAACTGGAAAGCAAGTATAAATAAAACAAGAGGACTTTCCGGTGATGAGATGATAAATAAAATAGCAGAAGATGGTATTACGGCACTGTATGTAGTTGGCGATATCCCTGCCCATCCGAATTTAGCCAACCTGAAATTCCTTGTACAGCAAAATATGTTTCTTACTGAGACATCAAAATATGCAAATGTTTTCCTGCCGGCTGCCAGTTTTACCGAATCAAAGGGCCACTGTATTAATTTTGAACGAAAGTTAAAGGAAATTACACTTGTTATAAATCCTCCTGATAATGTTAAAACAGCATGGTTAGTTTGTTCATTGGTTGCACAAAATATGTTTGAGAAGGGCTTTGAATATAAAACAAGCGATGATATTTTTTCTGAAATTAGATCTTTAACAGATTTATCTTTTTCGGGCACCGGAAAATCAAATATTAAAATTCCATTTCCTGTGGATCCATCACGGTTTTCATTTTCACCATCAGCCGTAGATGAACAATTTCCTGTCAGGCTTATTTTAGAAACTGATTATTTTCATTACAGGGGAAATATCTTATCATCAGTTATTCCTGATATGAAAACCATCAGAAAGGAAGGAATTCTTAATATTTCACCTGAAATTGCAAATCAATTAAATGTAAAAGATGGAGATAGTGTTCTAATAACAACTAAATTCGGACAAAAAACAGTTGACGTGAGATTAATGTCTGACCTTGTCGGAGTTACTGCATATTTAAGACCAATATGGAATCTTATGCCACTTATTACCGACGGACTTAATATAAACAATAATTTTATTTTTGCTAAAATAGAAAAACAATAATAGAGGCAATAGCAACATTTGGCAGTAGGCAGAGCGGCATCTGCAGAAACAAAATGACCATTGAATGACAATTGAATGACATTATAATAAAAGAATTATGGTAAAAATAATCGAAAAAGAACAAATTGTCCCCAACATCCACTGTTGTGTGGTGGAATCGCCGGAAATTGCACAAAAAGTGTTACCAGGTCAGTTTGTTATTGTAATTCCTGATGAGTATTGTGAAAGAATTCCTATTACAATCTCCGATTGGGATGCAGTTAAAGGCACTGTTACGATTATCTTTTTAGAAGTCGGGACAACTACGCAACGACTTGCTGAATTAAAAGCCGGTGATGAGATTTATTCTTTTACAGGACCGCTCGGTAAACCTTTTGAAATTGACAATTATGGTACGGTTGCCTTGGTAGGAGGATGTTATGGCATCGGCAGTATTTATTCTGTCTTAAGAGCATTAAAGGAAAAAGGGAATAAAGTTGTAGTTTATTCCGAGGCAAGAAGTAAATTTTTACTTTACTGGAATAAAAAACTGGAAGAGATTGCCGATGAGGTTAGGTATTCTACCGTTGATGGTTCCATCGGAACGAAAGGACATTCGCACGACCGGTTGGAAGCGGACCTGAAAGCAGGAACAATGTATAATAGAGTTATAGGTATTGGGTGTACCTATATGATGTATCTTATTTCCCAGGCAACCCGTCCATATAGAATTAAAACTATTGTCAGTATGAATACCGTAATGATTGATGGTACCGGAATGTGCGGTGCCTGTCGCCTTGTGGTGGACGGAAAAACAAAATTTGCCTGTGTTGATGGTCCGCACTTCGATGGTCACCTGATTGACTGGGATATTGTACTTTCGAGACGGAAAATTTATCTTGAAGAAGAAATTCTTTCACAAGAAAGACAATGATAAAATTGATTATTTTTTATTACAAATGAATGAAAATGAATTAAAGCAGGGAACAAGACAGTTTGCACATTGTTGTGTAAAACTTGCATTGGTATTACATTTATTAAACGAAGCAACTGAACTCACATCTATATTCATTGTCTCACATAATACAGACCAAATTAATAAATAGAAAATAATAAATAGGAAAATGGCCAAATCAAGTCCCAAAAAAACTCCCATGCGGGAACAGCCTCCGAAAGAACGTATAAAAAATTACAATGAGGTTCCTTTCGGTTATTCTCCAGAAGAAGCGGTAATCGAGGCTGAACGTTGCATTAAATGCAAAAAACCATCTTGTATTGAAGGATGTCCGGTTGAAATAGATATTCAGGGTTTTATTGCTTTAATTGCAGAGAAAAAATTCAAAGAAGGTATCAGTCTCCTTAAAAAGAAAAATATTCTGCCCGCACTATCCGGAAGAGTCTGTCCGCAGGAAACACAGTGCGAACAAAAATGTGTGCTTGGAGTAAAGAATGAACCCGTAGCCATCGGACGTCTGGAAAGATTTCTTGCCGACTGGGAACGTGAAAAGGGAGAAATTGAAGTTCCCCCCATTCCCGAATGGACAGGGAAAAAAGTAGCAGTGGTTGGTTCCGGTCCTTCCGGTATAACCGTTGCCGCTGATCTTGCCCAGACAGGACATAAAGTAGATTTGTTTGAAGCGCTGCACCAACCCGGAGGCGTATTGACTTATGGCATCCCTGAATTCAGGTTGCCAAAAGCTATTGTATTAAAAGAAATTGATTCCCTGAAAAAAATGGGTGTAAACATCTATCTGAATTCAGTAATCGGTCAGATTAAAAGTCTGAATGAGCTCTTAAAAGAATATGATGCGGTCTTTCTCGGAACAGGCGCCGGATTACCTTGGTTTTTAGAAGTTCCTGGTGAAAACCTGAATGGCATTTACTCTTCAAATGAATACCTCACCCGTTCAAACCTGATGAAAGCTTATTTATTTCCCAAATATAAAACCCCTGTAATAAAAGGAAAACGAGTGGCAACTGTGGGTGGGGGAAACGTGGCAATGGACTGTGCACGAACTGCTTTACGATTGGGTGCTGAAAAATCTATTATTATTTATCGCCGTTCAAGAACAGAAATGCCTGCAAGGTCCGAAGAAGTTCATCATGCCGAAGAAGAAGGTGTGATTTTTCAGTTTCTGTCAAATCCATGCGCTTTTATCGGTGATAAAAATAACTGGGTCAGGGAAGTTGAATGTGTCCGAATGAAACTCGGCGACCCCGATGCTTCGGGAAGAAGGAAACCCGTTCCAATTCCGGATGCAAACTTCCGGATGCCCATTGATTTAGCTATTATTGCAATCGGTAATAGTCCTAATCCTCTCATTCCTTCTACTACGCCCGAACTGCAATTAAATAAAAACACCAGTGTGGTTATTAATCCGGCAAATGGCAGAACATCAATCAAAGGCGTTTTCGCAGGCGGAGATATTGTCCGTGGCGGAGCAACCGTTATTCTTGCTATGGGCGACGGAAGAATCGCAAGTAAAGGAATTAATGAATATTTACAAACCGGAATATGGTAATCATTAGGCTCTTAAAAAATAAAACTTAACAACATGCTGTCACTAAATTCTAAATTTATTCTGTTTATAATATAGAAACGGAGAATCGCGGAAACGGAGGAGCGGGGAAACAGAGAAGGCTTCCCATCTCCGTTTCTCCCATTCACCGAAGAGATTTTTCCTCTGTTTGCTCCGTGTTCTCTGTGTTGAAAAAAAACAGGTGAATAGTAACAAAAAACATCAATATAAAAGATAAAATACTAAATTAAAAATGTACGGTTTTATCCCGTTTCATTATAAATGGCAAATAAACTACTTTTTTAGTTTCAAAAAACTCAAAAGGGAACCACTTATAAATATCTTCAACCTTAACTTTGTTATTAAATTGAGATAATTCTTCTTTTAAATCGCCCCCTTTTAAGTAAATAATTCCATTTTTTTGAGCTGAACATGAGTGTTTTATATTCTTTTTTGTAAGATTTACAAATTCGGGAAACGCACACACACCACGTGCTACAATAAAATTATATTTTGATTTTAATTTTATAACATTCTCATGAATTGCAGTAACGTTGTTAAGTTCAAGTGCGGTTGAAACAGCATTTACAACGGTAATTTTTTTAGCGATAGAATCAATTAATGTAAATTTACAATTTGGAAAGGCAATTGCAAGTGGAATCCCTGGAAAACCACCACCAGTACCAACATCTAATATCTCAGAATCTTCTGGAAATTGAATAAAACGGGCAATTGCTAATGAATGAAGTACATGACGAAGGTATAAGTTTTCTATGTCTTTTCGCGAAATAACATTTATTTTATTGTTCCAATCAGTATAAAGAGGCAGTAATTTTTGAAATAAATAAAATTGTTCCTGATTGAATTTAGGAAAAAAACGTTGAATTATTTTCATGTGTTTATATTCTTATAATTTGTTGATATTCAACATTTTTAGATTGAATGAGATTGATAGGATTGATATTGTTCTCAATCTTGTCTTATCAATCTTCTTCAATCTTTCTTCACAATGCTTTTTTCAAACCCTTCTTCTCAATCTTTTTTCTCAATCTTATTCAATCTTGTTTTCTCAATCTTTCTCAATCTCATCCCTTAACCTTAACCTTAAATATAATCATCCCCTTGTGTGTCCTTATAAGGTTAATAAACGGTTAATAGAAGTTAAAAAACGGTTAAGAAAGGTTAATAACAATTAATAAGGGGACATGAAAAAAATAAATCCCATTTTGCAAGTTAGGTATGAAGGTATAGGGTATAAAGGT
>PCSS01000035.1 GCA_002771395.1 Bacteroidetes bacterium CG23_combo_of_CG06-09_8_20_14_all_32_9
CTTATTTTGATAGCGCCAATGGTTAGCTTTGCTCAAAATAGAATTTCCTGCGAAGTAACTTATATTTATGAAACTAATGACACAAACCAAAATATAAGATTTACCAGTAACACTTTAGATTCCAATAGAATTGTGAGTTGGTACTGGGATTTTGGCGATGGAACTTCATCCAATCAACCAAACCCAAATCATGAGTATTTGAAATTAGGAACTTATGTCTCTTGTCTTACAATAATTACTGAAGACAGTTGCCAAAACACTTTTTGCGATACTATAATAATTGAAAACACAACACAGGATACAACTTCATTTTATTCAATTTCAGGAAATGTTTATGCAGATTATGCACTGCTTCCTTCGGGAATAGCATTATTAATTAATAAAAATAATTCTCATTATACTGCAACTAAATATACATTTATATATAATGGACATTACGAGTTTAGCCATTTAACTTCTGGCGATTACGTTATTTATGCTATTCCTGATTTTCATTTGGATGTAAACTACTATCCCTCTTATTTGCCAACTTACCTTGGAAATAGTACCGGCTGGCAAGATGCAACCATATTAACTATTAATAACAATTCATTATATAATCAAAATATTGACTTAAGTTGCAATACAGATATTCTTTACGGAAACGACACTATTTCGGGAAATCTTCATATATCCGACCCAAATTCTTTTGAGTATAATATTTATTGGAATAATTGGTTTGGAAACAGTAACATGAGTCAAATAAATGTAGAAGTCGCTCCCAATATGTCAGTGTTGTTATTAAATACTGAAGATGAACCACTTCGATTTGCAATTACTGATAGTTCAGGTAATTTTATGTTTAAAAATTTACCAATCCGTATTTATAAAATTTCTCCTGAAAAAGCAGGCTTATTAACCATTCCGGCTACTGTAAATATGCAAACCACATCGGCAACAAATGTGAATATTCCATTCTTTATTGATATCAACAGCATTTACAGTGGTATTTCAGAACTATTTTATTCGGGATTTGCTCAAAACATTAATGTTTACCCAAATCCTGCACATAATAGTGTTATAATTAACATTAACACAGAAAAATCGGTTCAGGTAACTTTAGAATTAGAAAATGTTACAGGAACAAAAGTATTTTTGAGCGAAAAGTTTATTTCGCAGGGAAATAATAATTATCTTATCCCATTAAATGGTTTATCTTCAGGGATTTATTTGATTATGATTAAAGATAAAGGGATGCCATTGATTGTACACAAAATTATTAAACAGTAATTTGGACTCTTTCAAAATTACTGAAAATTTAGCCATTTTTCATTTATCAGCGAGTAAAATAATTTTGATGTGCCTGGGTAATATTTAGGCGCTAACAAAGGCAAACTTACCAACATGTTGTCAATGTCAATAATCAATGCTCAATTTTCAATGTTCAGGTGAATACATAATTTTTTTACTTGAAAATTGATAGTTGAACATTAAATATTGAATATTTTTCCTAAAATGGCTTTTTTCTCAAAGGGAAAAATGTATTACCTTATTTCTGAAATTTTAACATTTTTTGGCAAAATATTTTTATTTCTCCTATGAAAAATAACAATTCAACTTTCAATAATGGTAACATGTAACGCTGAACAAAAAATGAAAATTGATAAAGTGTTTTTCCCCTTTTACATTAAGCATTTTTTGTTATATGTTTTTCAATTTCTTTTTTCCTGTTTGGTTCTGGCTTGTTCGCGTTAGGGTGTCTGAATATATACCTCCACGGTTTCATTTTCCATTCTTCTCCGGCGTAATCAACGCCAACCCGTGTTGTTATAATTATTTCGGGTTTAAGTACGGTGTTTTCAATCCATAGTCCGTTTTTTTGCAATAATTTTTTTCCATTAAGAGTGCCGTCTATTTCCAACGCTTTGGTAATTTTTCCGGGACCGTTGAATTTCTCAATTCCACGAATTAAAACAGCTTGTGGGTCATTTATTTTACCTGTAACAATATTCAACATCCAATACATTCCATAAATAAGATAAACATAAATTGTACCACCGTCTTTATACATTATTTCTGTTCTTTTAGTGTGTCCTTTGCTTGCATGACAAGCTAAATCTTCTTCGCCACGGTAGGCTTCAGTTTCTGTAATTATATATTTTAAAACATGGTAATTGCTTATTCTGCGAATTAACATTTTACCAATCAATGCAGGAGCAACTTCTAGAACATCATTCCGATAAAATTTTTCTTTTAAAATGGTCATTAATATGCAGTTTTATCTTCCTTTTTCTCCCATTTAACAAATGCCTCAATTGCTTTTTCAGACATTATTTGTACTGTTGGTAAATTGCGTTTAGCGATTGGTAACATTATTTCGTCGTAAATAAAGGTATCGTTGAAACCTATGTTTTTGGCATCTATTTTAGTGTTTCCAAAATAAATTTTGTCAAGATGTGCCCAATAAATTGCACCAAGGCACATTGGACAAGGCTCGCATGAAGTATAAATTTCGCAACCGCTTAAATCGAAAGTTTTTAACACAGCAGATGCTTCGCGAATGACATTAACTTCGGCATGAGCGGTTGGGTCATTATTTACAGTTACTTTGTTTACACCTGTGGCGATAATTTTTCCGTTTTTTACAATTACAGCGCCAAATGGTCCACCGCCGTTATCGATATTTTCTTTTGAAAGCCGAATAGCTTCCAGCATAAATTTGTTCTGATTTTTATACATATTATTCACTTAAAATAAACCAAAGATAATTCGTTCTCAATATTCCTATATAACTCCCGTGTAAGTTATTGATACGTACATCAGTAATGAATCGGAGAATGGGCGAATGGGTGAAACGGTGATTTGTCGCCGATTCTCCCCTTCTACGTTTATCCCGTTTTTATTATCTTGGAACAAAGTTATATTTTTTGAAGTTTGTGTGCAAGCACAAGGTGAATTTGCAGGTAATAATGGAAAATGAGAGAGTAAGATAATAAAAAACCGGGCATGAGAACCACTGCACACTCCTACTCATTCACACTTTCAAATCTTTATACTCCTGAAATTACTTGATTGAGAAGTTACCGGTATTCATTATCGTTTTTTCACTTTCTTTTTTCCACTAACCTTTGTCTCTTTGGTGCTTTTTGTTGTATGTACTTAGAATGGTGTTCACCACGTTGGATAATCTGTTGAATAACGATAGATGAACTTATAAAATATATACTACGTGGTAAATTATTACATTTGGTATTCAGGTATAAGGAAATTAAGGTATAATACGCACCACCTTATACCTTTATACCATATACCTTTATTGTAATCATAAAATGCGACAATTTATCCCGTTTATAGTATATATGCACAATAGGCGACAACTTACTTATTATGGTCATTCAATAGTCATTCAGTGGTCATACAATTGAATGACAGCGAAGCGAATGACAATTGAATGACAGCAAAGCGAACGACTGGCAGTTGGCAGTCCTGCATGCTGTTATTGCTCACTGCCGCTTGTTAAAGAAACGCATTTTTGATATTGAGCATGCCGAAATATGCCCTTTCAAAGTATACCGGTCTTCTGCCACAAAATGTCTGGCTTCCATCTTCAACTATTCACCTGTTACCCTTATTCGCTGAGCCATAGCTTCGGCTTCAAGTGCGATTTCCAATGTTTTTAATCCGTCATAGCCGCTAATCATGGGCTGTTTATTTAGTTTTATACATTCTATGAAATGCTCCAACTCAAACTTCAGAGGTTCGCCTTTCTCAAACCGAGGAATCATTTTACATCCGGTCTTATAAATTTCCAATGATTGTTCTATATAATTTACATAAGCTATTCCTTCGGTCCCGGTTATTATCATGGTTCTTATCTTGTGAGGGGTGAACCAGTTTACTTCAATAGCAGCGGTCATCTCACCGAAATCCAATACAATGAGTGCACAGTCGCCCTTCTTATTTTTGATATTGCTGAATTTGGCGAAAACCTCGAGCGGTTCTTTGGCAATGATATATCTGGCGACATCTATGTCGTGGGTAGCAAGGTCAATTATTATACCAGTATCGGTAATTTTGCTGGCGAAAGGACCGACCCTCCTTGATGACAAAAGAATCACTTTGCCTAAAGTTCCATCTTCAATAGTTTCTTTTAGCTTTTTTACCACTGGATTGAATCTCTCGATATGCCCAACCATCAGTTTTAAGCCGGTTTTTTCGGCTGCTTTAATAATCTCATCAGCATGAAAAATGGTGTCAGTTATAGGTTTCTCTATCAGAATATTTACCCCGTTGGATATTGCTGCCAGTGCCACCTCCTTATGTTTGCTGGTGGGAACAGCTATAGTTACAGCATCCAGCTCTTGACTCAGCAGCTCTCTATAGTTTGTAAAAGCTCTTGTTTCATATTGGCTGGCGATTTTTCTGGCTCTTTCCTCGTTTAAGTCCGACACGCCTGTTATCTCGGTGCCTAACTCGCGGTATATACGCAAGTGGTTCTGCCCCATCTCGCCTACGCCAATTACGCCTACCCTCATTGGAACTCCTTTTTTATTGTATTGCTTTGCTGACATAGTCCAAATTCTTCTTAGTGGCTCCTTTGATGTATTGGTAATGAGATATCCTGATGTTCCATTTTTTCCGATAATAGAATGTCGATAACTTTTTTTTCTTATACATGAGTTATTTATTCTAGTAACTAACTCAACAGCAACTGTAAGCACATTTTTTATTCCATGATGATTAAGAAATATTAAAAAATGTTCAATGCCAAACGAACAACTATCAAAATACAAGTATCAAAATCGATTAACCTGTCTTCAAGGTCGAACTTTCTTTCTTCCTTTGCCATTTTTATTTTTTATTTGCTCATTGTAAATTGAGCATTTGGCATTGTTCATTCTTCATTCTTTTCCTGATTTCCTGCTGAGTAGTTATTTATTTTATTTTGGTGCCTTAGATTCTTTGA
The DNA here is from genome assembly GCA_002771395.1 of Bacteroidetes bacterium CG23_combo_of_CG06-09_8_20_14_all_32_9. GTDB lineage: Bacteria > Bacteroidota > Bacteroidia > Bacteroidales > GWA2-32-17 > GWA2-32-17. The sequence goes on from PCSS01000035.1 coordinate 4,946, forward strand.
TTTTTAACATGATATACTGTGAATGGTAATAATTTTAACTTTTTTTTTAATTTACCCCGTTAAATCCTGCAAAGCGGGAATTTTGCCAAAGGCAAAATTATTTAACGGGGTGAACTCACCCTCACCCTCTCTACACGTATAGAGGGGACAAATTGTAAAGTTAAATTTATTCCCGTTTTTAAGTATATTTCTACTGTTTAGTTTGAACAACCCGTTGTTCTTTTGCAAAGAGAAAAAGACAATAAAAAAATACAAAAAATGTAAGACCGGCTTGTGTTTCAATAGTATCTTCGTTTATAAATGAAAACAACAAAATTATTAAAAAAACTGAAAACAGAAAATCTTTAAATCCATTTTCTTTTATAGCGGGATAAAATATTGCAAATAAAATCCATACAAAACCAAAGACACCAAATGTAAGCAGGAATGTAACAAATTGATTGTGTGCTCTAAGTCGCCATTCTTTTTCAAGAAGGCTTTTCATTTGTACATATTGTTTATCAAACGAAATTTGAACATTCCCCGTACCAACCCCAAATAAATAATGTTTTGAAATTATTCCTTTTGCTGCTTTTAAATATTCTATTCGCTGTGGTAATGAATGTCCACCTGCATATTTGTTGTTTTTGTATTCGTACAATTCCCAAATAGTGTTATAAATCATCGGGTAGATTTTCCACTCATTTAAAAAGATATAATTTGGAACACCGTTTTCAATGGCTTTAATATCGTCATTATTCAAATTACTAATTCCTGCCGAATCTTTTCTTAGTCCTTTTGATGTAAGATAACGAACAAGAGTATATCTTAACTCATTACCATGCTTATCTTTACCTAAATAATTGAGTTTGCTCTTTTTAGTCCAACCATCAACTAATTCTTTTTCGCAACAAAACGCCCACACAATTTTGCCGTTTTCCACAGATTTACTTTCGCTGTTGAAAAAGTAATCGTTACCCGACTTTGTTTTCTTATCAACCTTTGAGTAATCAATTTGCTCTATTTGTGTAAAGTTTTTAAGAACCTTGTAAACATACCAACCTGGAATGACAGGAAGTATTAATAAAATTAAAAAACAAAACCATTTGTACCAAAATTTTAACTTAAATGTAAAGAACCATAACACAAGGTATGATACTACTCCAAAAATTAATAATCCGGTTAAACTTTTTAAAAGAATAAGGAAAATAATAAACCACACAGAAATAGTAATACCAATAATTTTTTTCCAACCGGTTAATGCTAATTCATTTTTAATAAAACTATAATAGAAAAGGATGAAAACTGAAAAAGCTACCATTAGTGAAAAGCGAATGTGAGAAATAAATACGGACAATTCGCGGTAATTTGTAATGTTTACAGAAGGTTTAAAAATAAAGATTGCCATACTTATTAACGAACCCGAAAGAACTCCAGAAGTAAAAACCAATAAAATTGTTCTTAATAAATGCTTTGATAATGATTTTGATGTACCAACAATAAGAGGCAATACTAAAAGAGGTAGTTTAATTCTTAAGTCGTGATAAGCATAATTATAGTCTTGCGGCGGAAATAGCCAAAAGGCGTGGACAATAAAAATTGAAATAAAAATCCAAATGCTTTTTCTTGATTTTAATATTTTTACTTTTTCCCGAAAATTTCCTTCCAACACCCAGTTTCCCAATAAAATTAACTGCGAAAAACTCATTCCAAACATAGAAAGTGGTAACGAAAATACAAGCAGTAATAGCCCGAATATGTATATATTACGATGTATAGTATGAGAGAATACGGGCATTGTTATAATTATTATAAAGTTATTACTATTATTGCAATACTCGAAAATAAACTTACCAAGTATTGTGGATGTGACAAAAGTGATACCGCTTCCCTGCTTCCGGTATGAGCAGACATTATATAAATTACCATAGCCAAAGAAACTAATCCAAAAAACTGTATGAATTTGTCTCTTGTTTTAAATTTTACTAAACTTAAAATCACCAATGATACAGATGGGATAAGCATGTAAAATCCCAATTCTTTTATAGCTTCAATACCTATGGTATTTAGTTTGTTCTGATGTAAAAGATATATAAAAATTTGCGAAGCCAGATTAATTAGTGTTTGTCTGTAAAGTCAGTGGATTTGATTTTCAATGACTTTTTACCCCTAACCCTAAAG
>PCSS01000210.1 GCA_002771395.1 Bacteroidetes bacterium CG23_combo_of_CG06-09_8_20_14_all_32_9
GCAAAGATAATACTTTTCAAATGCTTGCGGTGTAAGCAGTTTCAGTGGATTTTCAAAAAATAGGTTTTTTGTGAGGTCAGTTGTTCTGGAATTATTGTTTAAATACTCTTTGGGCTGAGTAGTTATTTATTTTTTAATTGACTCGCTATAATATTTATCAGTTGACGAATTTACCATTACTTATTGAGAGCATACCTTATTACCTTGATTTTGCAAACATAAAAGTTGCAGGAAATTTATTAACTCAATTTCTTACAAAATTAACATGCCAGAGTGAAACTTAAATACCTAAAAATGTTTATATTTGTATCGTATTTTGAGTTTTAAAAAACTGCAGAAAAAACTTTCATAACTACAATGATATTCAGAATATTAATAATATCCTGTTTAATTTACTTTTCATGTGTTGTTAATGTTTATGCACAGGAAAACATAAAATCTGCTCAGGAAACTCAACTTGAGCAAAAAGCTTTTACTTTTTTTAAAGCCGAAAATTATTCCCAAGCCCTTCCTTTATTTTCACAATTATTAAGTCTGTATCCTAAAGAACCTAATTATAATTATGGTTACGCGGTATGTTTAATCGAAACAAATCAACAAATAGAAAAAGCAATAAAATATTTACAATTTGCTGATAGTAAAAGTGATAATCCACTTATAAAATTCTATTTAGGACGGGCTTACCATTTAAGTTATAAGTTTGATGAGGCGTTGGGTTTTTATGCTCTTTATTCGAAAAAGGCAACAACGGCTGATAAAAAGAAATATTTGCTTGATAGCCGTATTGCAATGTGCAACAACGGCAAGGAGTTAATTAGATATATCAGTGATTTAACCGTAGTTGACAATAAAAAGATAAAAAGTGAAGATTATTATTATTCGTATGAATTGAAAGATTTTGGTGGTAAACTTATTATAAAACCTCCCGAGTTTAAATCGAAAATAGATAAAAAACTTGAAACTCCTAATACAGTTATATTTCTGCCAAATCAAGGAAACGAAATTTATTACGGCAGTTATGGCGACAATAAATCAAATGGCAGAGATATTTTTAAAATTAAAAAGAATCCCTATGGAAAATGGGGTGTACCAGTGAATTTAGGAACTGTAATAAATACGCCCTACGATGAAGATTTTGCTTTTCTTCATTCCGACGGAAAAACCTTGTTTTTTTCTTCTAAAGGGCACAACAGTATGGGTGGATACGATATTTTTAAGTCGGAATATGATTCGATAACCAATAAATGGTTGAAGCCAGAAAATCTTGATTTCCCGATAAATACACCTTACGACGATTATCTTTATATCCCCGATAAAAACGAAAAATATGCCTTTTTTGCATCAAACCGCGAAACAACAGGCGATAAAATTTCGGTTTATAAAATAATTGTGGACAAAAAACCAATTAAACGTGAATTTAATAATATTGAGGAAGTTATAAATACATCTAAACTTGAAGTTTCTACATTAGCCGAGATTAATAAGTCTGAAAATGCTAATGCTGATAATTCAAACAAACAAATATTATCTCAAAACAATACAAATATTCGGAGTACCGGTAATTTTAAGTTTAAGCCAATAACTTATTCTGCAAACTTAACTACACAGCAATTAAATTCGGAAATTGCCGGTGATGAAAAAATTGTTAATGAACAAGCTGATGATATACGTAAACAATCTGATTTAGCGTACCTGTCGGCAAGTGAAAAAAACAATGAGGCAAACGAAAAAAGAAAACTTGCATCGGATAAAACAAATGAATTATATAACACTACAGACCAAAACCTTGCAGAAAAGAAAAAACAGGAAATTTTTGAGTTAATAACTGATGCAGAAAACTTAGAAAAAGATGCTGTAACTGCCTGTAATCTTGCAAAAAATTTAAATCAAATTGCCACTGATATTAAAAAAGATGCTGTAAAAACAAAGAATATCAAAGAAGCAATAAATAATACAAATAATTCCAATAACGAAAGTCTTGTTGAAGTTATAAATAAAAATAAAGAACGGCTTAATATCAGTCAGAACAAATACACAACTATTGAAAATGAAATAGAAAACCGAACCTCTCAGGCAAACTCCAAACAAATGGAGTTTTTACAATACGAAAGAGAATATAAAGCAAATCAAAATGATATATCAAGTTTGGAAGATGAAATCGGCACAATAAAACAGCAAATTGATAATGAAACTGATAATTCAAAAAAAGCCGGTTTGGCAAATCAATTAGCGATTAAAAATAATCAATTAGATAATTACCGGTCAAAAGATTCTATTTTAGAAGAAAATTACGGGAAAGCGAAAATTGAAAGTGAAAACATCCAGTCGGAAGTTAGTTTCTTAAAAGACCTGCATAATAATATTTCTGCTGATACCCGCTCGTTGCAAGATATTGCAACTCTTACTAAGAACATAAACAAAGAGCAATTGCATAAAGATATTTTTGAAAAAGAACTTACCGCAGATGTTAAAAATGCAAATGCCGTTCTGCAAAACAAAGTTCAAACCAATAACCTGACTGCACAAAATAATATCGTAAAAAATACAAATATTAAAACAAATAATATTCAGGAAGTAAAAAATAACACAAACATTCAAACTCCACAAAACAATACCGAAACAAATAATGCCGAAGTAATTAAAAAATTATACAGTCAGGCGGAAGGAAACAGTAAAATTGCCGATTCTATTAAAAATGTAATTGCCGAAAAAGAAAATATAATGGCAACCATTACCGACACCCAAAAACATGCTGATGCTTTTAACGAAATAAGCGAACTAAATAAACTCATGGAAGTTAAACGTCAGCAAAGTAACCAACAGCTTAAACAAGCAAAAGAGATGGACAAAACTTTAGCATCAAAAGCGAATATTTATAACAATAATTCAGTATTTCCTTTTAACAGCGATAATACCACAAATCGGGACTCAAAATTAGTTGCCTACCAGAAAGAGTTGCTTAATGCTCAATATTATGATAATCTGGTGAAAGAACAAAAAAGTCAGCTTGATATTTTACAAAACACATCAAAATACACAAATGATGCTGAAACAAAATTATTTGTAGAAAAGCAAATTACAGATTTAAACAAAAAAATTGAACACAACAGCCAGGTTGCAGCACAAAGTAATACCAATGCCCAAAAACTTCACCCGGAGGCGGTTTCAGAAGTTGATACAAATATCACTAATGAACAATTGGTATTAAATGCTACCCAATATCAAATAAAAAGCCCGATGGATATTGGTAATGAACAAAAACAAACAATAAAACTTGTTGCCGGCAACCGCGAAAATATAAAAGAAATTCAAAAGAACTTAAATAATGTAACAACTGAAATTAACGACTTAAATAAAAAACGTGAAACAGCAGATATTAAAACTCAGAAGCAAATTGATAAAGAACTGGTAACCAAGCGTGAAAATCAAAAAAAGTTGCTCACTGAATTTGTAACTGCTACAAAAAAATCAAATCAGGATGAATCTGCAATTTATAAGGATGTAATTGATGCAAATAAAAAAATTGATATTTCCAATCCCGATATAAGACTGGCAAATATGCTTGATAAAGAAGCGGAGATTTATTTTGAAAAAGCCGCCAATGTTCGCAAAGATGCCGAATTACGCGAAAAACCCGAAGAAATTGTTTTAGAATATCAGAAAGCCGATAATATTGAACAAATTGCAATTCAGAAACAAAAATACTCTATTGATTTATTTCTCAAATCGCAAACCGGTTTAACTGCAAATAACACATATCCAAATAAAAATAATAACCTTACCATTTCGCCTGATACTAACCTTGTTCCCCGAACCGTTGAAATTACTTTAAATCCCGACGAAGAAGAGCAACTTAAAACATTCCGTCAGGAATCGCATAAAGCTGAGGTTTTGCTTGCCGAATCGAACAAAAACTTAGCAGATGTTGAAACAAAAAGAAATTTGGCAACTTCAACATTTTCAGCAAAAGAAAAACAACGAATTCTAAAAGGAATAGATGCAAAAGAACAAAAAGCATTAGACCAGTCGCTTATCGCTTACAAAGATTACGGAAAAGCCGACAGTTTGAAATATATGGTTTACCAAAATCAGATAAAACAACTTCAGAGCTCCACCCCCGACTTAGGTAACAACAAGTTAATTGCAAAACAATATACAAACGAAGCCGAATTTTATTTTAACGAAGCTGCTCACATTCGACAAAAATCTGTTAATATTACAAATAAAAATCAAAAAGCCGGTAAATTAAAACAGGCTACCGAATTTGAGAAAAAAGCTCTTGCAAGTCAGGAATTTGCAGTTGATGTTCTTACTAATGTAAATCCAGTGTTCTTTGTTTCTACCAACGATTTAACCCGCGTCGACCGCCTAGATGTACTAAACCAACCCGTTGATGTTAACGATATTATACACATTAAAACGACAAGAATTGTTTCTAAACTTAATCTTACCGAAACTGAACTTAAACGTTTGGATGAGGTTGAAAAAAAACGTGTAATTTCTAATCAATTAATGGTTGATGCCGATAAATACGAGGCTACAATTGATAGTTTGCAAAAAATAGTGAGCAATTCTGCAAAAGAAAAAAACAGAAAAAAAGCCCGGGAACAAATTCCTAAATTAGAAAAGAAAATGTTTGCAAGCCAGTTTACATCTATCGAATTAGATGAAACAGTGAACGATACGCGTTTTTATTTGTACAACGAATATTTCAAAAAAAACCGCCTTAACGATAACACAACTGAGGCACGACAAGGCAAACAACTTGAGAAAGATGCCATTTCGAAATATTCAAAAGCTAAATCGTTGCGCGAAAAAGCGTTTATGAAAGTTGATGCACACAAAGCTTTTGAGCTTGATACTATAGCAAAAAAATTAGAAGAAGAAGCTATAGAAGACCAGGAAAAAGCTTTTGGTATATATTTAAAACTTAAACCATTAGATGATGAAATAAAAGAATATGCACTTAATCACCCTGCTAAAAATAACAACGCAAACAAAAACCTGATAGTAAAAACAAATGTTGATATTACACCTATAGAAACTAAAATTGATACTACCGAACAAATGCTTGTATCAAATACAAACGAAAACAATATAGAGAATAATGAAGTAAAAAATGTAAATGTAAACCCTGTAAATAATCAGAATAACGAAACAAATAATATAATTGAAAATAATAATAATGCCCCTGTTGATACGGTTACAAAATCAAATGTTATTGTAAATAATATTTCAGATATTGTTGATACAATTAGTAATTTCAATAAAAAAAATGTTGAAGAAAATTATACCATAACTAAAAATAAAACCGAAAACATAAATGTTTCAAATGTAAACACAAACAACTTATCAATTTCTGATGCTTTAAACAAAGAGGGCTTTGGATTTTCAATACTTCCGGTAAATGCTTACAGTAATGCCAGTCCAATACCTATGAATGCTCCGATGCCCGAAGGTATTGTGTTTAAAGTTCAGATTGGAGCTTTTAAAGCGCCTATAAAAAATGAATCTTTTAAAGGATTAAGCCCCGTTACCGGTGAAGCGCTTGCAGGTAGCCAGTATGTTCGTTATTTTGTCGGATTATTTTATTCTGAAGAAGCGGCAACCATTGTTCGCGACCAGATAAGACCAATTGGATATTACGATGCTTTTTTAGCTGCTTTTAAAGATGGAAAACGAATTCCACTGTACGAAGCCCGCCGCTTACTTAAAGAAAAAGTCCAAAGCGAGGAATATAAATTATTGTCACAAGCCGAAGTAGATAAGGTTAAAAATCGCACCTTAAATGCTGCTAATCAGAATATCAATAAGCAGTTGGTATATAATAAAAACGCAACAAATATTCCTGTAAATTCAACAAATGTTACTAAAACATCCGGGCTTTTCTACACAGTTCAGATTGGAGTTTATAAAAATCCAGTAACTGCCGGCGACCTAAAAAATTTATCGCCAATTTACGAAGAGCAAATTTATGGTTTTATTCGTTATACCACAGGAAAATATGCAGATTTCAAAAAAGCTAATTTAGAAAAAAATAGAATTGTTCAGCTTGGAATTACCGATGCCTTTGTTTCGGCATATTATAATGGTAAACGATTAACTACAGGTGAAGCTTCAATAATTGAAAAACAAAATCCCGGAGCATATACCGAACAAATTGAAGTAAAATATCCCGAGCAGGAAATTGATGTGAACCAAAATACAAATCTGCCGATGAATAAAGATTCTGTGGTATTTAAGGTTCAAATAGGTTCATTTAAAGAAAAGGTGCCTGTTAATAAAGTAAACCGGTTTTTAGAATTGGCTTCTAACCATGATGTTGAACAAGAACGAGATGCAACAGGAATTATCGCTTATTTTGTTGGAAAATTTCAATCGTATAACGAAGCAATCAAAATGCGCGATATACTTATAAATGAAGGTGCTAATGATGCATTTATTGTTGCATTCAACGGAAAACAGAAGATACCGGTAAATTATGCCAAAAAGTTACTTAATCAATAAATTTTTGTATTTTTGCAGCAAATATTTAAAGTTATGAATTTAACAGAAAAAGTTAAGCAGAAACCAAATTCAACTGGTTCGTCTGCCGAAAGAACATCGGAAGAAATGTTTATTGTTCTTTATAATGATGATGTTAATACTTTTAATTTTGTAATAGAATCTTTAATTGAAGTTTGCAAACACAAACCTGAACAAGCCGAACAGTGTGCTATAATTACACATTTTAAAGGTAAATGCGATGTAAAAAAGGGAACTTATTATTATCTTAAACCTATGAAAGATGGTTTGATAAGTAAAGGGCTTTCCGCCGTTATTGAATAATAATGTTAACAGCAATTATAATATTTATTGTACTGGGAGTAGTTTTAACACTACTTGAATTGCTTGTTATCCCGGGTACTACTATAGCCGGTATTGGCGCCTTTATTTTACTGGCATTGGGTGTGTTTTTTTCATATTCAACTTACGGAATCAAAACTGGAAATTATGTTCTCGGCGGAACTGTGGTATTTGTTATTATTTCCGTTGGATTTTCGCTGAGGTCAAAAACATGGAAACGATTTATGTTAAACTCAACGGTTGATGGGGTTGCAAATACCATTGAAGCGGATTTAAAACCTGGTGATACAGG
>PCSS01000046.1 GCA_002771395.1 Bacteroidetes bacterium CG23_combo_of_CG06-09_8_20_14_all_32_9
TATTTCATAGTTATTGATACTTTTTTAAAGCATATCTAACGGGGTGAATATCCTACGTGGTAAATTTGTACATTTCTGCGAAAAATTTTAGTTATCAGTTTTTAGTCATTAGTTTTAGTTTTTTACCCTGTTAAATAATTTAAAATTTGAAAAATGTTAACATGATATCAACTAAAATTAATTTAACAGGGTGAAGTTGCTTGTTATGGTTATTTAGTCGGGGACAGTGCGAACTAACAAACCGGCGAACCAAAACTAAAAACCAACAAACTTTGAACTAAAAAAATGCACGATTTTATCCCGTTTTCAGTATAAATCGCATTTCAAGAATAATTCTTGATGCTTGTATCACAGTTCATAAAGAAATGGGACCAGGCTTGCTTGAATCAATTTATGTAACTCACCTTACGCAAAAGTAATGTAATTTTGCTACATCATTGTTAATAACTCACGTTATGCAATTTCATGCTTAGGTACAGTTTTTTATCATTTTGAAAAAACCCTTCTTAATAGTATCTTTACCATTTTCTTTTTATAAGAATGGAAACTACAACTTTAGAATACTTTGCTCACGAATCAGCGGTAATTGACCAGGGTTGCACAATTGGGAAAGGTACAAAAATCTGGCATTTTAGTCATATAATGTCTAATTGTAAAATAGGTGAAAGATGCAACATCGGACAAAATGTGGTTGTTTCACCCGAAGTGGTTTTAGGAAATAATGTTAAAGTCCAGAACAATGTGAGCATTTATACAGGGGTAATATGTGAAGATGATGTATTTTTAGGTCCTTCAATGGTTTTTACAAACGTTATTAACCCCCGAAGTGCAGTTATTCGGCGTAACCAATACAAAAGAACGCTGGTAAAAAAGGGAGCAAGTATTGGCGCTAACTCAACTATTGTTTGCGGAGTAACTCTTGGCGAGTTTTGTTTTATTGGTGCCGGTGCTGTTGTAACTAAAGACGTAAAACCTTATGCTTTGGTTGTTGGCAATCCTGCCCGTCAAAGCGGCTGGATAAGTGAATTTGGGCATCGTTTGAATTTCAACAGCGAGGGAATAGCAGTTTGTACGGAAAGCAAAGAAAAATATCGCCTTAAAAACAATCAGGTATTAAAAATTAAATAAATAATGATTACAAACCCTAAAAATTTTTCGTTAATTGGAGTAGCTGGTTATATTGCTGTTCGTCATGTAAATGCAATTAAAGAAACAGGTAACAGATTAGTGGCGACTTTAGATAAATTCGACAGCGTCGGCTTCCTTGACAATTACTTCCCAAAAGCAGATTTTTTTACCGAATTTGAACGTTTCGACAGGCATACCGAAAAACTTCGCAGGGCAGGAACTAAAATAGATTACGTTAGCATTTGTTCCCCAAATTATTTGCACGATTCGCACATTCGCTTTGCATTGCGCAGTAACTCAGATGCTATTTGTGAAAAACCTTTAGTGCTTAATCCATGGAATATTGATGCACTTTCGGAAATTGAAAAAGAAACCGGTCATAAAGTAAATACTATTTTGCAGTTACGTCTTCATCCATCTATTATTGCATTAAAAAAACAAATTGATGGAGCGCCGGCAAATAAAATTTATGATGTTGATTTAACCTATATTACAAGTCGTGGCAATTGGTACGATTTTTCGTGGAAAGGCGATGTGCATAAATCAGGTGGAATTGCAACCAACATTGGCATTCATTTTTTTGATATTCTCACATGGATTTTCGGTTCGGTAAAAGAAAACAAACTTCATGTTTCGCAACAAAACAAAACCGCAGGATTTCTGCAATTGGAAAAAGCAAGAGTTCGCTGGTTTTTAAGCCTCGATTATAATGATATTCCTGCCGAAGTGAAGGAAAAAAATCAAAGAACATACCGTTCAATAAAAGTTGAAGGCAAAGAAATTGAATTTAGCGGAGGTTTTGCAAATCTGCATACTTTAAGTTACAAATCAATTCTCAAAAACAGGGGTTTTGGTTTAGAAGATGCACGCACTTCGGTAGAAACAGTACATCATATCCGCAATGCAACGCCTATTGGGCTTATCGGAGATTTTCATCCGATGTGTAACAATATTTGACTCTTTTAATAAAATATTGTTGAAATAATTTGTTTATCTTTGTTGAAATAAATAAAAAATTAAAACTCTATAGCCATGAAAACAAAAATCTTAAAAACGATTGCAAAGTATTTCCTATGGAGCATATTTTTATTTTTTGCTTTTGCAAAACTTAACGCTCAAAATCTCTCATCCGACTATGTGGCAGGAGAAATAATTGTTCAGTTAAACCCTGATGTCTCACCAAATCAGCTTACTCAATCGCTTACACAACTTGGATTAAGCCAACAGCAAAAAATTTCTGATATTCTTAATACCTGGCTTTTTCAATATTCACAGTCCCCAATAAAATTTATTAATTGCATCGACGCGAAAATGGCTGCACCACCAGATACTACAGAAACACCCCCAGACACAATTATTAATTTATCATCCACATGTAAACAACTAACAAATAATAACACATCAACTTATTTGGAAAGTAGTTACCTGCGTCAAACATTCAATGTTTTCCCAAATCCATCAACAGGAAACATTACCATTACTTTTTCTTTAGTAAAAGCAAGCAATGTTACTATACAAGTTACCAACAACACTGGAAAAAAAGTATTAGATGTAGTAAATAATCAATTTTATGAAATGGGGAAACACAGTATTGATTTTGGCAACAAAGAATCCTTACCCGGGATATATTTTTATACGATTATTACAAACGAAGGCATTAACGCATTAAAGCTTGTTATTTCAAGGTAATGTAGAAATGAAAAAAATATTCACGACAATAATCAGTATTTTTTTTATATGCTTTTCTTACAGTCAGAATATTGGGTTAAGAGCTAATACAGAATTTTCGGATATTAAGAGAATCAATAATTCTTTAGGCGTTGGGCTTTATCTCAACATTAATGACTTTTCAAAGAAAATTGAGATTCTGTTTTCTTTTGACTTTACAAAAAATGAAAAAGATTTTCTTCCTATTAATAATAATCCATCTAATAGTTGTGTGTATAGTAGTTTTCATAAACTTTTTTTTTCTACATCTCCATTATATGTTTTGCCAATTGAAGAAAAAATAAAAACCAAAATAGGTCCGGTATTCAATTATAATTCTATTAATGCAAGTGACGATTATATGGGTATGATAAGTTCTTATAAATCGAAACACATTGGTTTTGGGATAATAGCTAATATTCAATTTCAGAAGATTTTAAAGCTTCCTGTAAATATCGACATTTTTATTACTCCGCAATATCTTATTAATATTAAAAATGAAAATAGCCCAATAGGTGTCAAATCTGATTATGCAGATAACTTAAAAATTTTGAATATTCAAGTTGGACTTTCATTTATATTAAATGAATAATAGCTCTCCTAATGGCGAATATGTGTTAAAAATAAGTTGGGGCAGTCAAACCAAACTAAAGAATGGGTAATTGTAAAACAAGTGTACCAATGGTTAATGCAAAAGTTGCATTTATAACTTGAATTCAGCAAATATAAATATATCATGTATAAAAAATTAGTTGAAAAAAAGACCAGTTTATCCGTTATCGGATTAGGTTATGTTGGGCTACCCATAGCACTTGAGTTTGCAAAAAAAGTTTCGGTAATCGGGTTTGATATTCGCGAAGACCGCATTCAATTGATGAAAAAAGGAATTGACCCAAGCAACGAGTTACCTTCATCGGCTTTTAAAGGTTGCGACATTAAATTTACAAGCAATCCCGAAGATTTAAAAAAGGCATCTTTTCATATTGTTGCTGTTCCAACTCCTATTGATAAACATAATTTACCCGATTTAACTCCCATTTTAGGTGCTACAAAAACTATCGGGAATATATTAAAAAAAGGCGATTACGTGGTTTACGAATCAACGGTTTATCCAGGCTGTACCGAAGACGATTGTATCCCGGTTTTGGAAAAATTATCGGGATTAAAATTTATGAAAGATTTTAAAGTAGGATATTCGCCCGAAAGAATAAACCCTGGCGATAAAGAACACACATTAACATCTATCAAAAAAATTGTGTCGGGTTGCGATAAAGAATCACTTGATAACGTAACAAAGGTTTATGAAATGGTTGTGAAAGCCGGTGTTCATCGTGCTTCTACCATAAAAGTTGCTGAAGCCGCAAAAATTATTGAAAATACTCAGCGCGATGTTAATATTGCACTTATGAACGAACTTTCAATTATTTTTAATCGCATGAGAATAAACACTTATGAAGTACTTGAAGCATCCGGAACAAAATGGAATTTTTTGAAATTTTTTCCGGGACTTGTTGGCGGACATTGTATTGGCGTTGACCCATACTATCTTACTTTTAAAGCAAAAGAATTTCGTTATCATGCACAAGTTATTAATGCCGGAAGGTTTATAAACGATTCAATGGGATTTTACATTGCCAAACAAACGGTTAAAAAACTTATTGATGCCGGAAAAAACGTGCTTCATGCCAAGGTTTTGATTATGGGAATTACTTTTAAAGAAGATGTTAGCGATTTACGAAACTCAAGAGTTGCCGATGTTGTTACAGAACTTGTTTCGTACGGAGTTAAAGTTGATGTAGTTGACCCCCATGCCAACAGCACAGAACTAAAACACGAATACGGCTTCGGACTTGCCCAAAAAATCCGTAACGATTACGATGCTGTAATTGTTGCGGTTTCGCACAGGGAATATATTAATCTGAAAGAACCCTATTTTAAGGGAATTACATCTAAAGAAGCTATTCTTATTGATGTTAAAGGGATTTACCGCGGGAAAATAAAAAGTCTTAATTACTGGAGTTTATAAAAATATGTCGAAAAAAATTCTTGTTACCGGAGGTACCGGGTATATTGGCTCTCACACTGCAGTAGAACTTCTTCAAAAAGATTATGAAGTTTTTATTGTTGATAATCTTTGTAACTCACACATCTCAGTATTAACCGGAATTGAGAAAATTACGAAGAAAAAACCACATTTTACAAAACTTGATTTAACCGATAAACATGCTACCGAAAAATATTTTCACGTTCATCACGATATTGATGCGATAATTCATTTTGCTGCACTAAAGTCTGTTAACGAATCGGTTTCTAAACCCCTGCTTTATTACAAAAACAACCTCGAATCACTTGTTAATTTGCTTAACAACATGCTCGATAAAGAAATTCCTTCACTGGTTTTTTCATCATCTTGTACTGTTTACGGGCAACCCGATAGACTTCCGGTAAACGAGGAGGCACCTCTAAAAAAACCATCATCGCCTTATGGAAACACAAAACAAATTTCTGAAGAAATTATTCGCGACACTATTAATTCATCAGATTTTTTGAAAGTCATTTCTCTTAGGTATTTTAATCCAATTGGCTCGCATCCGTCTGCTCTTATTGGAGAACTGCCACTTGGAGTTCCTAACAATTTAGTCCCATTTATTACTCAAACCGCTGCCGGAATTCGCGACCAGTTGAAAGTTTTTGGAGATAATTACAATACACCTGATGGCACTTGTATTCGCGATTATATTAACGTTGTTGACCTTGCTAAAGCTCATGTTGTATCTGTTGAGAGATTGGTAAATAATAAAATGAATGAATCATTAGAGATCTTTAATCTTGGAACCGGCAACGGATATTCAGTTTTAGATGTTATTGATGCTTTCGAAAAAGTATCGGGCAAAAAACTGAATTATACAATAGTTGGCAGGCGCTCCGGCGATGTAGAACAGGTTTGGGCGGATGTTTCAAAAGCTAATGAAGTTTTAGACTGGAAAACTGAAAGAAATCTTGAAGAAACCATGCTTTCGGCTTGGAACTGGGAAAAGAAATACAGAGGAATTCATTAAACAATTAACAACAAACAAACTGACTTATTAACCCATCAACCTATCAACTATTGAAATAAGTAGAAAATAGGTAGAAATACAATAGAACGATGAACAATAAATATAATATAGCATGAAAAATATACTTATTACAGGCGGAGCAGGTTTTATCGGTTCGCATGTTGTGCGAAATTTTGTAAATAAATATCCGCAATATAACATTGTTAATCTTGATTTGCTGACTTACGCCGGCAATCTTGAAAACCTTACAGATATTGATGCAAAAAGTAATTACACTTTTGTTAAAGGCGATATTTGTGATGATAAACTTGTTAATCGGTTGTTTGAAAAATACCGGTTCGCCGGAGTTATTCATCTTGCAGCCGAATCGCATGTTGACCGCTCAATTACCGACCCGATGTCGTTTATAAGAACAAATATTGTTGGAACGGTTACTTTGCTTAATGCTGCAAAAAACTTTTGGAAAGATAATTTTGAAGCACATCGTTTTTACCATATTAGTACCGATGAGGTTTATGGCTCGCTTGGCAGCGAAGGATTTTTTTACGAAAATACTCCATACGGTCCGCACAGCCCGTACTCCGCATCAAAAGCAAGCAGCGACCATTTAGTAAGAGCATATTATCATACTTATGGTTTGCCAGTTGTTATTTCAAATTGTTCGAATAATTACGGACCAAACCAGTTTCCCGAAAAACTTTTACCGCTTATTATTAACAATATTAAAAACAATAAGCCGCTTCCTGTTTACGGTAAAGGCGAAAATGTTCGCGATTGGCTTTATGTTGAAGACCACGCATACGCTATTGATTTGATTTTTCATAAAGGTAAAAACGGCGAAACATACAATATTGGCGGTGAAAACGAATGGACAAACATTAAGTTAGTTAATAAGCTATGCGAAATAATGGATGGTAAACTCCATAGAGTTTCAGGCACGTCGGCTCAACTTATTACTTATGTTAAAGACCGGGCAGGACACGATTTGCGCTATGCTATCAATTGTAAAAAATTACAAACTGAATTAGGCTGGCAACCAACAGTAACTTTTGACAAAGGACTTGAAAAAACTGTAAACTGGTACCTGAAAAATACTCATTGGTTGCAAAATGTTCTGTCGGGCGATTACGAAAAATATTACCAGAACCAATATCAAAAAAGGTAACTACTCAGCCGCTATTTAGTGTCTGTCCATAATGTCTGTCATTGCAAAAAAAATAAAAAATGGTTGCCACTGATTACACTGATTAAAGTTAAAAAATAAAAAAAGAGTTTCCCCGCTCC
>PCSS01000266.1:0-283 GCA_002771395.1 Bacteroidetes bacterium CG23_combo_of_CG06-09_8_20_14_all_32_9
TTAACAAACGGTTAATAAAAGTTAAAAGCGGTTAAAAAACGGTTACAAGACGTAAGACAGGCCGGCTTATTAAAAATTAAAATTCTATCAGAATATAAGTTGGATAGCGAGGGTAAATGGAAAACCCGTTTCAAAAAGTAACCGATATTAACCGATGTTAACTGATATTAACTGATATTAACTGATATTAACCAATATTAACTGGTATTAACTGAATTATTGTTTAAATACTCTTTGGGCTGAGTAGTTACCAAATTTTAAAATTCTGATATTATTTATAAAA
>PCSS01000266.1:357-7037 GCA_002771395.1 Bacteroidetes bacterium CG23_combo_of_CG06-09_8_20_14_all_32_9
TTTTTAAAAAAAAGTTATTTTTGCAAAAAAATTAATAGTTTTATGATGAAAACAATCAAACAAAGTTTATTTTTTGTAATGGTTTTTACAGCCCTCTTTTTTATGGGATGTGATTCCGGTTCAAACAGTTCAGTTGAAAATTTGGAAGATATTTTCGAAGAAGATTCTGTTAATGAGCAAATATCAGGTGAGGTTCCGTCGCCCAACGAGTTTTTTGAACTGATGAAAAATTCGGGTTGTAAGTTTCGCGACGATTTGATTAATTCCGAAAAAACAAGCTATGAAACGCAAATAGCTAAGGAAATAAATCTTGGTATTTATTTTTCCGACCTTGCATATCTGGCTACTTTTGAGAAATCGCAACCTGTGCTAAAATATTTTGGAAAAGTAAAAAATATGAGCGACCAAATGGGGCTTTCAACAGCCATTAGTAAAGATACTTACAGTTATCTGGAAAAAAATATTCCTAATACCGATACACTGCTCATCATTACAAATAAATCCTATAAAAGCGTTATTCAGAAATTACAGGAAACAGGAAACGGTAAAACCCTGACTTTAATTATGTTAGGCGGATGGATTGAAAGTATGTATATTGCAATAAATATAACTGGAAATTACTCCGACAACGATGTTAATATTAACGAAATCGCCAACCAAAAAGTAACTTTTGACAACTTATTTCAAAACTTCAAAAAATATAAAGACGATACCGAAATTGCTGACCAGGTTTCTAATATCATAAAAATCAGGGCAATTTATAAGCAGTTAAAAAAAGAAACTGTTGCTCAAAACTCTACTGTAAAAGCAGATACATCAAAAGTAAGTACCGAGCAAAAAAGTAAATATTTTTTCACAAAAGAGTTGTTTGAGTCATTTTGCAAAGAAATAAATAATGTGAGAGCTCTTTTAATTAAAATGTCTTAACGGGGCTTCTAAAAATCACTTTTTCTTTGTTGAACCCCGGTTTTAAAATCTTGTCTGCCTCGAAAAATATTGTGAGTAATTTTTAGAACCCACCTTAATAAAATATAAACAAATGAAAAAATTATTTTATTGCGGATTTATGGTATCATTGCTTTTTATAGCAAATTCTGCTATTGGTCAATATTTACAAGACTATTGCAGCATGTGGTATTTTGGAGACAAAGCCGGCTTAAATTTCAATTATAATCCCCCAACTCCCTTAATTGATGGACAGATGTATTCGGTGGAAGGTTGCATGACTCTTAGTAAAGGACCTTATATATTTTTATACAAATGGTTTACAAGTTTGGAACAAACAACATCAAATAATGCCAAATGGGGATGGTTTATTAGGTAATCCCTCTTCAACACAAAGTGGGTTAAGTGTTCCTATTCCAGGACAGAATGAGTTATTTTATCTTTTTACTTCGGATGCAAATGAAAATAGTCTTGCAAACGGATTAAGATACTCTATTGTTGACATGAATTTAGATGGTGGATTAGGTGATGTAACTTCTACAAAAAATGTGCTTTTACATTATCCTGCCACTGAAAAAATTTCTGTAATTCCGCATGCTAATAATATAGATTACTGGGTGATTGCTCACGATTGGGGTACGAATAATTTTTTAGTTTATTTAATTACTTCTTCTGGACTTAATACAACCCCTGTTATAAGTTCAGTTGGCTCAATACATCAGGCGACTCCAGGTCCACACTGTTGTGGAAATTCCGTCGGATATATAAAAGGAAGTCCCAATGGCTCAAAATTAGCTTTAGCTATACATGCTGATATGATTGTTGAACTATTTGATTTTGACAGAGCCACTGGAATAGTCAGCAATCCGATTACTTCAAATACATTCCCTGAAGAACCCTATGGGATTGAATTTTCTCCTGATGGCACGAAATTATATGTGTCAACAATTTATGCAAATAGTAAAATTTATCAATTTGATATAACTACTCCTAATTTTTTTAATAATCCAACTGTTATTGCTTCAACTACAAATAAAGAATATGGTTCATAAATGTTAGCGACTGACGCAAAAATATATATTGCTTTATACGCCAGCACTACTTTAAATTATTTAGGAGTAATTAATAACCCTAATGATGCTGGTATAGCCTGTAATTTTATTGAAAACGGAATTAACTTATCCACAGGAAAAAGTATTCGTGGATTACCGAATATGTTTTATTATAATTCATATAGTTCAGTCATAGAAAATGGTATGGACCATTCTTTATCTGTATTTCCAAATCCTATAGTTAACAATCATTTGGTTTACATAAGTGGTGTGTTACCCAAAGATGTTGATGTTTCAATTTTTGATATTTGCGGGGAAAAAGTGTTCTTTAAACATTTGAACAATTTTACCGAAACGTTTTATATGGATATACAAAATATTGATGATGGAATTTACTTTTTAAAAGTTGTACAACAAAGCGAAACAAAGACAGTTAAGCTGGTGATAGAGAATAATTACAAATGATATGGAGAAATTTAAATATTTAGAAAAAATAAAGGATATTTATTTGAAAGGTGAAAACATCATTCAATATTTAAAGAGCATTAGTAATAATGAAAAAAATTCAATAGAAGATATTTTAATTAGTTATGATTTTCAAGCTGGTTCTTATGTTCAAGCATTATCAAAAAACAAAGAATATAATGAAAATTACTGTAAAGCATTAGCAAAATTAATAAACAATATTGAAAATGCGAATTCTATTCTTGAAGTTGGAGTTGGAGAAGCAACAACTTTAACAACATTAATCCGGAACCTAAAAAAAATACCATCAGATATTTTAGGTTTTGACTTGTCTTGGTCGAGATTAAAATTTGGAAAGGAACTATTAAAAGATTTTGGTTATAATAACATAAATTTATTTACCGCTAATCTTTTTGAAATTCCACTTTTAGATAATTCTGTTGATATTGTATATACTTCACATTCAATAGAGCCAAATGGAGGAAAAGAAGAAGAGGCTCTCAAAGAATTATATAGAATTACCAACAAATATTTGATTTTACTTGAACCTTCGTATGAATTTGCTGATGAAAAAGGGAAAGCAAGAATGTTAAAACATGGCTATATAACTAAATTATATTCAACAACGGTAAAATTAAATTATAAGATTATTGAGCATCGTCTTTTTGATTATTATTCAAATCCATTAAATCCTACCGGACTTATTCTTATTGAAAAAAATGCTAATCTTTCTCATAATCCAAGTTTAGTATGCCCTATTTCGCATACTGAATTAATAAAGTATAGTAATTTGTTGTTGTACTCTAAAGAAAGTTTTTTAGCTTATCCTATAATAGATGATATCCCCTGCTTGTTAAAAGAAAATTCAATATTAGCAACTCATTTGTTGACAGATTATAAAGAATTTAAGCAAATACATAATATTGTATATTAATACGGTAGTGTCTGAATTTTGTGTATATTTGCTGCACCATAACAATCACACTTCATTATGAAAATTCGCACTTATAAAAAATTAAATTATCGACAAATAATAACAACCGACTTATATGGGGCGGTATGATTGCATTAGCACCCATTGTTGATTTGCGACACAAAGAAATATTTGCTTCGCTCAAAGAAATTATAAAAACTGTAAACAAAGGCTCTGTGATTACCATAGACAATGGAGTCGAGATACTCGCGAAATTAAATAAGCATGACAAATATTTTAATATAACAGACCCTTTGTTGATTGAACAATTGTGGAAATGTCCAATAAAGCAGTTGCCAATGTATATCGAAAAATCTCTGGTTTCTATAAATAAACAGAATAAAGAAATTTACCAGTCCATAATTGAAAAAAGGAAGCTGGAATGTAAAAATGACTCTCAAGTAAAACGACTTGATAAATCGTTGAAACAAATAAATAAACTTTAAAAAAGGAGGTCTTATGAAAACAAAAAGATTAGTTATTAGCGGTTAATTCCACCCAACCACCAAGCAACAAATCAATATCACGAACACCAATAAAATAAAAAAAACAGTGAGTAAATGTGCGGCAACATTTTTCTGCTTAGTAGTAACAAATATTTTTTCAATTTGTGTTCTTTAAATAATTAGTTAAGTTTGCCAAAAATTTAACAGGTTTAAGATGAAAACTATCAAGCGCATTTTATTTTTTGTAATGGTTTTTACAGCCTTCTTTTTTACAGGATGTAACTCCAAATCAAATAGTTCGGTTGAAAATTCGTCAGATACTTTCGAAACAGATTCTGTTGATGAGCAAATGCCTGATGTTGTTTATCAAGTTCCGGCACCCGACGAGCTTTTTGCTCTGATAAAAAATTCGGGTTGTAAGTTTCGCGACGATTTACTTAATTCCGAAAAAGCAAGTTATGAATCAAAAATGGCTCAGGAAATAAACCTTGGCATTTATGTTGCCGACCTTGCATATCTTGCAGCCTTTGAGAAATTTCAACCGTCGCTAAAATATTTTAGTAAAGTAAAAAGTATGAGCGACCAAATTGGGCTTTCAACAGCCATTAGCAAAGATACATACAGCCGCCTCGAAAAAAACTTATCAAACGCCGACTCTTTAGTAAACATTACAAATAATTCATATTATAGTGTTATTCATAAATTAGAAGAAACCGGAAATGGTGTAACGCTGGCTTTAATTATGTCGGGTGGATGGGTTGAAAGTATGTATATTGCAGTAAATATAGTGGGAAAATACTCCGATAAAGATGTAAATATTCAACAAATTGCCAGCCAAAAAGTTACTTTTAACAACTTGATTCGGAACCTCAAAAAATATAAATACCAGCCCGATGTTGCCGACCTGCTTTCTAAACTCGAAAAAATTAAAGCGATTTACCAGCAAATAAAAAAAGAATCTGTTAAGCAAAATACAATTGCAAATACAGATACATCAAAAGTAATTATCGGTCAAAAAAGCAGGTATATTTTCACAAAAGAGCTGTTTGAGTCATTACAAAAAGAAATAAATGACCTCAGAAACTTTATAATTAAAATGTCATAAAAAGGTTATGAAAAATAAAATTTTATTAATGATATTGTTTGTGCTTCCGTTTGCAGTTATTTCGCAAAACTGTATGGAGTTTTTGATTATTCAGAAAAGCGGCATAAAATACCCATGGAAATACGATGCACAAAGTAAATCGGGTCTTTTTACTGCAGGCAAATCGTCGCAGTTGAACGTTGTTTGCAACGAAGGGAAAGATTACAAGATATCTTTTCTTATTTCATCGGCAATATTAAAATTTGTGAGCATTAAAGTAAGCGACGAAAGCGGAAAACAGTATTTCACTACAGGCGCTGATGATAACAAGAAAAAAGATTTAGAATCGAAAAGGCAACTTATACTTTCACTCGAAAATCAAAAAATTAAAATTAAAACAGGTCAAAAACGCATTCAACTTGATGCCGATATTAATAATCTTAAACTTGAAATTGAAAAATACCAACACGAAATTGACCAAGATATAAATCAACCCAAAACATTCTTTGAGTTTACCCCTGCCGAAGCCATTAACCTTATAATATCAACTACGGTTGCTGAAGACTGCCTAAGCAAAGGCTGCATAGGGGCGCTAATTACAAACAAAAAAGCGGAAAAATCGGGATTTTAACAGGATGCAGGATATGGGGTCTGTAATTATATGATTTTCAAGGATAGGTCAGGAGGTCTGAAATTAATCAAAAAAAAATCATTTTAAAAAATGAAAACAAAAATTATTATCTTCAGTATATTTTTATTTGTCGGTACTAACAGAATATATGCTCAGGAAAAACAAGTTAACACTCACGAAAAAAAATACAAACAGGCTTTTGGGTTAGGTGCCGGTTTTACAACAGGGGTTGGATTTTCTTACCGATATTTTCCAAAAAGATATGGAGTTCAGCTAAATATTGCACCATATTATTGGAATTATGGAAAAGAATCTTTTGTAAGTTCGGGTTTAACTCTTTTACTAAGTCTTGAAGAAAATCGTACCAATAATATATATGCTTATTTTGGAAATCATTTTCTATACTCAAGAAGTGATCAGTCTTATTCTTATTATAATCAATATAACCCCACCCCAAAAATTGTAACTACAAGAAAATTAAATACCGGTGTTGGTATTGGTATAGAGTTCGATGCTGAAAAACGAGTTACTTTAAATATGATGGTTGGTTATGCTTCTTATAACACTTTTGAATCATTATTTTTTACAGGCGAACTTGCTTTGTATTATAGGTTTAATTAGTGTTTGTCCATAATGTCCAATTTCTGCGTTCGAAACTATGGCACGGTTTTAAACCGTGCCATAGTTTGTTAAAAGTTTTAATTCGTGCAACTTAGCGAAGCTATCTCATTTACCCTGTTAGATATTGTTTTTTTCAGTATCTCGCTGTTCAATGTTATTATCTAACAAGGCAAGCACCAATAGAAAAAAAATAATATTGTGAGTAATTAGTGGCAAATGTAGATATTACGGACATACTCTAATTAGAGTCTGTCTGTAAAGTAACGAAAGCCCCAAGTCCCAAATCTCAAGCCAAAAGTCCCAAGGAAAAGACCCAAGAACCAAGTTTCAAATTCCAAGCCCAAGAGCATGGAAAGTATTGTTTTTCCACTTTGAATTTGGGACTTGAAATTTGGGCTTAGGGCTTTCATTTTTGAAAATCTTTGATTTTATGAACAGACCCTAATTAGAGTCTGTCCGTAAT
>PCSS01000396.1 GCA_002771395.1 Bacteroidetes bacterium CG23_combo_of_CG06-09_8_20_14_all_32_9
TTTTTACCCCTAACCCTAAAGGGAGAAGTCATTGAAAATCAACGTTCCCTTTAGGGATGGGGTAAAGGTTGATTTTCAAAAAACAGACATTACGGACAGACACTAATTAGTGCTTGTTCATAAAGTCAAAAATTGCTACAGATTGCACAGATTTTAAACTATTAACAGAAGTCGGCAGTTGGCAGTCCTGCTTACTACTGCTGCCTACTGCCGCTGGTTCATTTTTGCGGAAATTAAATTATTTTAGATTTAACTAATTTGTATTTTCAATAATTTATTTTATAATTTTGCCCCCTTATAAATTTTAATAAGTAAATATGAGCATAAGTTTGATAGGAAGTGGAATTTGCGAGTCGGCAACGTTAAAATTAAACGAAACCTTTTCTATTTTAAAAGCCAAGGGCGAACCGGTAATACACCTTGGCGGAGGAGAACCTAAGAGCAGGTCTCCTTTCGAAGCAATTACTACTACAGCAGGACTCCTTAATTCGGGTGAAATACGCTATGCCCCTGTTGACGGAACAATTGAGATGAAACAAGCAATCATCCGTTACACTTATGACTTCTACAACAGAAAAGTTACACCTGAAAATGTTATTGCATCAAGCGGTGCTAAACAGGCAATAATGGTTGCCATGCAGGCAATTCTGAACCCGCAGGATGAAGTTATCTTCATTGCTCCGTACTATGTGAGCTATCCTGAAATGGTTAAATTATGCGGCGCTATTCCTGTTGCTGTGTATCCCGAAGACGGTACTTTTTATCCTGCATTACAAGATGTTATGCAAAATGTTACTCCCTATACAAAACTCATTATTATTAACAGTCCTAATAATCCTACCGGCGCAGTATATTCTCCTGAATTTATAAAAGAAATTGTGGAATTTTGCGAACAAAAAGGGATTTATTTAATAATGGATGATATCTATCATCGCTTGATTTTCGATGGGATAAAAGTTGCAAACCCTTATGATTATACTAAACAAGATATTGAAAACTCCAAACTTATTGTAATAAATGGTGTCTCCAAACAATATGCAATGACAGGGTTTCGCATCGGATGGGCAGTTGCAAATAAAAATCTTATAAGGGTAATGTCAAACATCCAGGGGCATCAGACATCAGGTCCTTCAATACTTATGCAAAAAGCAGCGATTGGAGCAATCAACGGTATTCAGTCGTGTGTTGAATCGCTGAGGCTAACTTTGCAAAATAACAGGAATGTATTAATTAAATATCTAAAAACTATTGATGGCGTAAAAATATTTGTTCCCCAAGGAACATTTTATTCTTTTGTTGATTTTAGTGCATACATCAAAAATTCTACGGAACTGTCGAAGATGTTGCTTGATAAAGTTAGAGTGCTAACAGTTCCTGGTATTGAGTTCGGCGCCGAAGGATATTTGCGTATATCGTTCTGCGGGACAATAAAAGACATTACCGAAGGTGTTGAGCGAATTAAATGGGTAATAGACCCTAACTCATCAAATGAATTATTTATTGGACAACGAAAATTAGTGAGGGACTGGAAATGAGTAAATATTTAGAATTTGAAACTCCGGCACAAAAACATGCCGCAGAGTTTAAAAGCGAATATGGTTTAAAAAACCACGGATTAGTTCATCTTGACAGGGTTTTTTGGAACTTAACCGAACCGGCTTTAATAGAAGAAGCTGTGTTTAGAAATGAAGGAAAATTAGTTAATGGCGGTGCCTTTCTTGTTCACACAGGCAAATGGACAGCCAGAGCCGCTAACGATAAGTACTTTGTAAGAGAAACCTCTTCAGAAAATAAAATAGACTGGGGCAATTATAATCGCCCTATTAATCAGGAAAAATTTAATGGTATCCTATACAGAATTCAGGCGTTCCTGCAGGGCGAAGAACTTTTTGTGCAAGATGTTTATGCCGGCGCTGACCCAAATTACAGAATAGCAGTAAGAGTAATAACAGACACGGCATGGCAAAGTCTTTTTGTAAGAAATATGCTAATCACTGTTTCTAACAACATCACTACGCTTAAAACTTTTATCCCCGATTTTACTATTATTGTTTCCCCGTCATTTAAACTTGACCCAAGAATTGACGGCACGCTTTCGGAAACAGGTATTATTATTGATTTTTCAAAGCGTATGGCGGTAATTGCTAATTCAAGCTATGGTGGTGAAATTAAGAAAAGTATTTTTACTATAATGAATTACCTTTTGCCTTTGCAAGATGTGATGGCAATGCACTGCTCGGCAAATGTAGGCAAAAAAGGCGATGTAGCTTTGTTCTTCGGATTGAGCGGAACAGGTAAAACCACCTTGTCAGCCGACCCTACACGAGAATTAATTGGCGATGATGAACACGGCTGGAGCGATAACTCGGTGTTCAATTTTGAAAATGGTTGCTATGCAAAAGCTATACGTTTATCACCCGAACATGAACCTGAAATTCATGCATGCACGCATCGTTTTGGAACAATTCTGGAGAATGTTGTTTTCGATCTTCCATCGCGCCAAATTGACCTTGATGATGAATCAATAACTGAAAATACACGTATATCTTACCCTCTGAATTTTATTCCAAATTCAGTAAAAGGAATGATGGTAAACACACAACCAAGTAATATTATTTTTTTAACCTGCGATGCTCAGGGTGTAATGCCTCCTATTGCACGACTTAATCCGCATCAGGCGATTTATCATTTTATCAGTGGCTACACATCTAAAATTGCAGGAACAGAACTTGGTTTGGGAATTGAGCCTGAAATTACTTTTAGCGCTTGTTTCGGTGCTCCTTTTATGGTTCATCATCCTTATTTTTATGCAGAATTGCTCAGAAAAAAAATGGAAAAAAATAAAGTAACCGTATGGTTAGTAAACACCGGCTGGGTAGGCGGAAAATTTGGAGTAGGAAAACGTATCAGCATCCGTCATACAAGAAATATGCTTAACGCAGCTCTTGAAGGAGAACTTAATAACATAAAATTCCGCAAAGATAAATTGTTTGGTTTTGAAGTTCCTGTTACCTGCCCCGGCGTTCCCGATGATGTTTTTGAACCATCAAACGCCTGGGGCAACAAAGAAGAATACTGGAGAAAATTTGATGACCTTGCTGCACGTTACATTGATAATTTTAAACTCTTTAAAGATGATGTTCCGCAAGAGGTTATTAAGGCAGGACCAATACGTTTGAAATTAAGATAAGGCAGGCAATATTATACTGCAAACAGGATAAATTTAACTTTTCGCCTTTGTTGGTGTTATAATCAACAAAGAAAGAATTAATACAAAAAAAGTGATAGCCAAAACGGCTTTACCGAAATTGTCCTGTCGTTTTTATATCATACGTAAAATTTATGTATTATTCTATCTTCTTAGGGTTGCTATTATGCCTGGCGGTTTTTATTTACGACTTTTAATTTATCAATTGAATTGTTTATATCAATTTTTTATTTTCTGTTTCGTTTTTTCTGTCAATGTCGCTAATGTGCTGGCGTATATGATTTGAGTGTGTAGCAAAAAAGGGGGAAATAAACAACCTCATTTTGTTGTTCAAAAAATTACGGGAGGATTCGGTTCTTTTACCTATTCTCATTCGCAATTAACCGATGTGATAAATTATATAAAAAACCAGGGAGAACATCACAAAAAGAAATCATTTAAAGAAGAATATCTGGAATTATTGAGGAAATTTGACATTGAATACAATGAACGTTACCACTCACCACAGAGACACAGATACCACAGAGATTCACAGAGATTATTCTTTTGGTGATAAAATTCATTGATATATTTTTAGATTATCATCTCTGTGTTTCTTTGTGTACTCTGTGTCTCCGTGGTTTTGTATTTTATTACCCTGCTGAATAGTAACAAATTTCGTTTCTAAATCTTTTGGATAGTAAACTTTCTCTGTACTTTGGTGCGAACACCAATTGAATGTATAATTGAGTATATCTTCCTGGTTTCATTAGTCATTTCATTAATATCGCCTAAAAGTAAAAATTATTATGGAACTTCTACGAAGTTCTTTTAAAGATGCAATGTTCTGGCCTGTTACAATAATGGAACATCTACGATGTTATATAAAGTTTAATAAATAATTTCACAATGTATACGCATCGTGGCAGGTTTAACCTGACATCTCATAAAAAGTTTTACTCAAGAAATGTGTTATTAATTAATGGACTTTATATAACAAGGATACTGATAATACTTTTTTAACTTTTATGCCACTGTTGGAGTTATCTTCAACAGTTAATTTTTGATTTTCTTTGTCGGAGATAACTCCAACAAAGGCAAAAATTTTCGTATAAACAATTCAAAAACCTGCTGCTTTCGGTTCAGGGCAAATCAATGGACGAACAAAAGCAAATACCTGACAAAACAATAGAAAAATGGCGAGGCGAACAAGTACAGGTTGACGATATTTGTGTAAGTTAGGGTGTAAAAAATATTTTATTTTAGACCTTATTATTAACTCCCCCGCACTCGCTCGCATCCTGCAAGTGAGTATTTTTCAAGAAAAAAGTTATCTTTGAAAAAAAAATTCTGCCACTATTGGAGTTATCTCCAA
Organism: Bacteroidetes bacterium CG23_combo_of_CG06-09_8_20_14_all_32_9; assembly: GCA_002771395.1. Taxonomy (GTDB): domain Bacteria; phylum Bacteroidota; class Bacteroidia; order Bacteroidales; family GWA2-32-17; genus GWA2-32-17. The sequence goes on from PCSS01000396.1 coordinate 4,563, forward strand.
CAAAGGCAAAAAAAATTCTTCCTCTCTACTTATAAAGAGAGCTTGTCCCGCATTTGCGGGAGACTATGGGATGGTATAAAAAAATTGGTATCTAACGGGGTAAACAATGAAGCGATGAAACATTTTTTTACTTTTGCGGGTGAATAGTAACTAAAAATTAATTTATTTTTGCAAAAAAATATTTTAAACTTTTTATGGCAACAACTGCAGATTTTAAGAACGGACTTTGTGTGGTTTATAACAATGAATTATTTTCAATTATTGAGTTTCAGCATGTGAAACCCGGCAAAGGCGGAGCTTTTGTAAGAACAAAACTTAAAAACCTTAAAACCGGAAAAATTATTGAAAATACTTTTAACTCAGGTGTAAAAATTGATTTAGCCAATATTGAGCGCAGAGCATATCAGTTTTCTTTTAAAGACTATATGGGATACAACTTTATGCATTGCGAAACATTTGAACTAATAAGTATTCAAAAAGAAATGATAGAAACTCCCGGACTTTTAAAAGAAGGTTTGCAAGTTTATATTGTTTTTGATGCAGATACCGAAACCCCTCTTACCTGCGAGTTTCCACCTTTTGTTGAACTTAAAGTTATATATACTGAACCCGGCTTAAAAGGCGACACCGCTTCATCAACCGCCTTAAAAAAAGCAACTCTTGAAACAAATCTTGAAATTAAAGTTCCGTTATTTATCAGCGCAGGTGAAATAATAAAAGTTGATACACGCAACCTAAGTTACTCCGGAAGAGTCAAAAAATAATATATTATACTTTGAATTGGGTAAATTTGTATATTTTGTTCAAAAGGTATATGGGTATAGAGGTATAAGGTATAGAGGTATAAGGTATAGAGGTTATGGTATAAAGGTATAAGGAAGAGCGGGTTATACCCTATACTCTTTACATGGAAACCAAATGTAATAATTTACCACGTAGGATATATTTTATAAGTTCATCTGTCGTTATTCAACAGATTATCCAACGTGGTGAACCTCGTGTAAAGTATAATCTGATTTTATTATTTGTGAAACGTTTAATTAAAAAGTTATGAACGGGAAAGGTTCGCTAAAACGATTACAATTGTCTAATTTTAAATTAGATACATTACTTAATATTACGCAGGCAATAAACGAAAATCTTTCAACTGAAGGGCTGCTCAGGCATTATGAAAAAATAATAAGAGAAGATCTTGGCATTGGCAAAGTTATTTTATACAGTTATAATAATGCCTGGCAATGTATTCTTTCGTCTGGAATAAAAGATGAATCATATAAAGAAATTGTAGTTGAAAACGATTTGCTTCATTTTCGCGAGATAACAAATATTACTACAATGAAACAACCTAAACTTGCCACATTTGATGTTGTTATACCTGTATTTCACAAAGCAATGCCTTTAGCCTATTTGCTTTTAGGCGATATTGAAGAAGAACGTGACGGAATTAGTCCTGTAATTAAGCATCTTCATTTTTTTCAGACGCTTACTAACATTATTGTTGTAGCTATTGAAAACAAAAGATTATATAACGAACATGTTCAGCAGGAAAGCATTCGCAAAGAAATGGAACTGGCAAGTCGTATGCAAACCAATTTAATTCCAAATCCTGATTCATTACCAAATAACGAATTTCTTTATGTTGCAGCGTATTATCAGCCTCACTTTGAAATTGGCGGTGATTATTACGATTGCCTGAAATTAAACAACGACGAATATGGATTTTGCATTGCCGATGTTTCGGGTAAAGGAATGTCTGCTGCACTTATTATGTCGAATTTTCAGGCAAGTTTGCGGGCTCTTTTTACAACCGAAATAACCCTGAACGAACTTGCTACAAGACTCAATAGCATTGTAATGATTAATACTAACGGCGAAAAATTTATTACTGTTTTTTTAGCAAAGTACAATACAAAAACCAGAAAGTTTCATTACATAAATGCCGGTCATATTCCACCGGTTTTTTTATCCTGCAAAAAGGTAATTCGTTATCTTAAAGAAGGCTGCACAGGATTTGGAATGTTAAACGAAATTCCTAAAATAACAGTTGGCACTCTTATTATTGAACCCGGCTCAAAACTTTTTTTATGTACAGATGGTTTAGTGGAAATGGAAAATGAAAACAACGTTGAATTTGGTTTTTCAGAAATAGAAAGGTATCTTGAAAGTGAAGACAGTATTGATAATTCAATATGGAAAATTATTCAACGATTAAATATTTACAAAGGACGTAAACCGTTTTTCGATGATATTTCTGTCCTCGCAATAAAATTTTTATAAAAAAAATAAATGCAGATTTGTTATAATAAAACATCCACGACTATCAGTTAATAAAAGTTAACAATCAATTAAGAGTAGTTAATAGTTGTTAATAATAGTTAATATCGGTTAAGATTGATTACTATTGTAAACGTTATTAATTGTTATTAACCTTTCTTAACCGTTTTTTAACTTCTATTAACCGTTTATTAACCTTATAAGGACACACAAGG
>PCSS01000103.1:0-199 GCA_002771395.1 Bacteroidetes bacterium CG23_combo_of_CG06-09_8_20_14_all_32_9
AATAGGCAATAAGCAATAGGCAATAGGCAATAAGCAATAAGCAATAGGCAATAGGCAATAAGCAATAGGCAATAAGCAATAAGCAATAGGCAATAAGCAATAGGCAATAAAGAATGAAACAATAAACCCCAGAGTAAAGCGATGACAAATACCCTTACAGTTAAAAGGCAGGAAAATATTGAAATATCAGGTGCGCGGG
>PCSS01000103.1:265-6943 GCA_002771395.1 Bacteroidetes bacterium CG23_combo_of_CG06-09_8_20_14_all_32_9
GCGGGAGCGGAAAATCATCTTTAGCTTTTGATACCATTTACGCCGAAGGTCAACGTCGTTATATTGAAACATTCTCGGCTTATGCACGAAATTTTATCGGTAATCTTGAGCGTCCCGATGTTGATAAAATTTCGGGATTAAGCCCTGTTATTGCCATAGAACAAAAAACAATAAGCCGCAATCCACGCTCAACCGTTGGAACAACAACAGAAATTTATGATTTTTTACGATTGCTGTTTGCCCGTGCTTCTGAAGCATATTCTTATGTTACCGGCGAAAAAATGATTAAATATTCCGAAGTTCAAATAAATGACCTTATCAATAAGAATTTTGATGGAAAAGATATTACAATTTTAGCTCCCCTTGTTAAAGGACGCAAAGGGCATTACCAGGAACTTTTCGACCGTTTCAGACGCAAAGGATTTTTATATGCCAGAATAGATGACGAAATAAAAGAAATCAGGTACGGATTAAAAGTTGACCGTTACAAGGTTCACAACATTGAACTGGTTATTGACAGAATTAAGGTATCAGAAGAATCAGAAAAACGCTTGCGTGAATCGGTGCAAATTGCTATGAAACAAGGGAATGGTATTAGTATAATACTTGATAAAGAAACCGGAAATTTGCGATATTTCAGCCGCTCATTTATGTGCCCAACGAGTGGAATTTCATATAACGAACCTGCACCGCATACTTTTTCATTTAACTCGCCTCAAGGTGCATGTCCGCATTGCAGTGGTTTAGGACGAATTACACGTGTTGAATTAAATAAAATTATCCCCGATAAATCGGTTTCTATCGCAAGAGGCGGATTCGCCCCTTTAGGAAAATACAGAAGTTCATTAATTTTCTGGCAACTCGAAGCCATTGCTGCCAAATACGGTTTTTCGCTTAAAACTCCTATTCAGGAAATTTCAGATATTGCTGTTAATGTAATTTTATACGGTTCAGGCGAAACTTTCAGATTACATGCAAATTATCCAGGAACAACTTCTAATTATCTTATTAACTGGGATGGATTGGTTAATTATATATTAAATCAGCATTTCGATTCTAAATCGCTTAAAGCAAAACAGTGGTCAAATGATTTTGTTGTTAACGAAGTTTGTCCGGTTTGTAACGGTGCAAGATTGAAAAAAGAAGCACTTTACTTTAAAATTGATAATAAAAATATTTACGATTTATCGCAAATGGACCTTTTAGGTTTGTATAGATGGTTTACAAATATTGAAGAAAGAATTTCGCAAAAGCAAGCATTTATTGCCCGCGATATACTAAAAGAAATTCGTAACAGGTTAAAATTTATACTTGACGTTGGCATTGATTATCTGAACTTAAATCGTCCTGCCGCTTCACTTTCAGGTGGCGAAAGTCAACGCATAAAACTTGCTACACAAATAGGCAGCCGACTTGTTAATGTTCTTTATATTATTGATGAACCAAGTATTGGGCTTCACCAGCGCGATAATAAACGTTTAATTCAATCGCTTAAACAATTACGCGATTCAGGTAACACAATAATTGTTGTAGAACACGATAAACAGATGATAATGTCTGCCGACCATGTAGTTGATATGGGTCCATTTGCAGGACGAAATGGCGGAGACATTGTTGCTCAAGGGCTTCCAGAGGAAATTGCTGAACAATCAGGATTAACTGCCGATTATTTAAGTATGCGAAAAATTATTAGCGTTCCATGTATAAGACGCAAAGGAAACGGACTCTCGTTAACTTTAACAGGTGCAACCGGAAATAATTTAAAAAATATTGAAATAATCATCCCATTAGGAAAACTAATTTGTGTAACAGGTGTTTCGGGAAGCGGAAAATCGAGTTTAATTAAAGAAACATTACAACCAATTTTATCGAAATATTTTTTTCATGCATTGCGTAATCCGTTACCATACAACTCTATTACAGGACTTGATAATATTGATAAAGTTATTGAGGTTAATCAATCGCCAATTGGCAGAACGCCGCGTTCAAATCCTGTAACTTACACACAAATTTTTTCTGATATCAGAAAATTATTTGAGCAAATGCCGGCTTCAAAAATTCGCGGTTACAATGCCGGACGTTTTTCCTTTAATGTTAAAGGCGGACGTTGTGAAAGTTGTGGTGGTGCAGGAGTTAAAACTATTGAAATGAACTTTTTACCCGATGTTTATGTTACTTGTACCAACTGTAATGGCAAACGGTATAATCGCGAAACTTTAGAAGTAAGATATCGTGGCAAATCAATTAGTGATGTACTTGAATTATCTGTTTCGCAAGCAGTTGAGTTTTTTGAAAATATTCCGTCAATTCATAATAAATTAAAAACTCTTAATGATGTGGGTTTAGGATATATAACATTGGGGCAGCCCTCTACAACACTCAGCGGAGGCGAAGCTCAACGCATAAAATTAGCCGCAGAATTTACAAAAAAAGATACCGGCAAAACACTTTATATACTTGATGAACCTACCACAGGTCTTCATTTTGAAGATGTAAGAATTTTGATGAATGTGCTGAATAAATTGGTTGACAAAGGCAATACTGTAATTGTTATTGAACATAATTTAGATGTTATAAAACAAGCCGATTATATTTTTGATATGGGACTTGAAGGTGGACCCCGTGGCGGGCAAATAATTGCACAGGGAACACCCGAAGAATTAGTTAATAACAAAATTGGTTTTACAGCACAATTTTTAAGAGAAGAACTTAAATTTAATAAATATTCACAATATCAAAAAATTAAATGTTTTGAAGTATGAGTACAGGAGAAGAAAAAATCATCAGAGCTTTTGAAAGCAAAGACTGGTACGAAATTAAAATTCACGATTCGTGGCATATTTTTAAAATAATGTCGGAATTTGTACAGGGTTTCGAAAAACTTTCTAAAATCGGACCATGTGTTTCCATTTTTGGTTCGGCAAGAACTAAGCCCGATAACAAATATTATAAATTAGCAGAAGATATTGCATATAAACTTACACAAAAAGGTTATGGCGTAATTACCGGTGGCGGTCCAGGAATTATGGAAGCAGCTAACAAAGGAGCAAAACTTGGTAAGGGAAAGTCAGTTGGCATAAATATTATTCTTGAATTTGAGCAACATCCAAATAAATACATTGATTTCGACAAACTTATTCACTTTGAATATTTCTTTGTAAGAAAAGTAATGTTTATGAAATATGCTCAGGGATTTATTGTTTTACCCGGCGGTTTTGGTACTCTTGATGAGTTTTTTGAAGCTGTTACACTTATTCAAACTAATAAAATTGCACGATTCCCCATCGTATTAATTAGTAAATCATACTGGAAAGGATTAATAGATTGGATTAAGAAATCTGCACTAAGCCAAGAACATAACATTTCACCTAAAGATTTAAATTTATTTGTTGTTGTAGATACTGCAGATGAGGCGGTTAACCATATTCATGCCTTTTATCAAAAATATGTACATAAACCTAATTTTTAATTTATCAACATATGTTAATAACTTTTTTACTTTTGCTACGTAAAGAACATATAAGTTTTGAACAATTTTTATCAACAATTGTTGATAATTTTTGTTTGTTTTAATAATCTTTCAACTTTAATGCTTACTTTTGAGCGTTTTAGTTGAAGTAAGTGCTAAGTTATGATTAAGTACCTTATTTTATTACTCAATTTTATTGGGTTTCTGTTAGTTAATTTATTTTTAGATGACGTTGTAGTTAGCATAAATGTACCTGCTGAAGTTTCAGCCGGTAGTAATTTTACAGTTGAACTTACTATTACTAAATCCGATTCGGTGGGTTTTGCAAGATATCAACAAGATTTACCCGTTGGTTACTCCGCTACTACAATAAATACTTTTAATGGTGATTTTACTTTTAAAGACCAGAAAATTAAGATTATATGGTTAAAACTTCCGCCTGATAGCACCTTTACCGTAACTTACCAAATTCAGGTTGACCCAACTGCTGAAGGTCCTTTGATTTTAGGTGGCTCTTTTAGTTATATTTACAATAACGAGCGGAAAACACTGACCATTTCGAATAGATCAGTTATTATTAAATCCCAACTTAACTTAGCAAACAATATAAATCAACAAACTAATACTGACAGCTCACAAATGGTCGTCAATAATAACCTGATTCAGAATTTTCCTTTAAACGAAATTTTTTGCTATCGTCAGGTAATACGCGATGCGGATGGCATAACAGTTCATTTACTGATAAATATGGGGAATCTTCCTAAAGATAAATTTGCAAAAATTCAGGAAAAAATTCCTCCCGAATTTGTCGCATCTAACATTGAAAGCAAAGACGGGATATTTTCATTTAAAAATAATACCGCTAAATTCTTATGGATGTCGCTACCTGCCGAAAACCAGTTTCAGGTTAGTTATAAGTTAACTTCAAGTACGCCTTCATCAGAACTGCCGGAGATTTTAGGTTTTTTATCATACATTGAAAATGAAGGCACTAAAATCCTAACAATTGAAAATCGCGATTTTCTTGGTACAAAACTAGTGGCTTATAATAATCAGCAGCAGCAGGAACAACTGAAGCAGCAGGAACAGCTGAAGCAGCAGGAACAACTGAAGCAGCAGGAGCAGTTGAAGCAGCAGGAACAACTGAAGCAGCAGGAACAGTTGAAGCAGCAGGAACAGCAACAACATTTAGTTACTCACGAAACAGGCATTAACTATAAAGTACAGATTGGGGCTTATAGAAGAAATTTAAATATTTCTTATTTTAAGAAAGTGCGAGTCTCAGAAGAAATATCATTAGAAATTAATAATGGTCTTAATAAATATATTATTGGTTCACATAGCGCATATAAAGAAGCCCGCGACCACAGAGTAAGAATATGGCAAAACACTCCTATTCACGATGCTTTTGTGTCTGCCTATAATAATGGTACAAGAATTACTGTTCAGGAAGCTTTAATGATCGCCAACCAGAAATGGTATCAATAACAAACCTTTTTTTATTATTTTCGTATAAAGACAAAAAAATACCTTATGGTGGCTAAGTATTTATTAATTTGCTTTATAGTATTTCTTCCCCGATTAGTTTTGAGCCAGGTGGAACCGGTTGATTCTTCAAAGAGTGCAATTTCATTTGAACAAAACCCTTATGAATATTTATTGCTTGATACTACAACAAAAGCAGAAAATCCTGTTTATAAACCTGTATTAGGTATTGGTAGGGGAGTTTTTACTTTTTTTGGCGACGTAAAAGATAATTATAGTTCAAATCCAATTGTTGGAAGACAAGCATGGCTTGGAACAGTTTCACGAACACTAAATCCTTTTCTAAAATTAAATTTCGAAATAACTTACGGAAAACTTACCGGAAATGCACATACTCCAATGCAAAATCTTAATTTTCAGTCAGATGTTTTAATCGGAGGAATAAACCTTAGTTATAATTTTAAACATTTAATAAAAAAAACAAGTGCCGCAATGCCTTATCTTTCGCTTGGTATAGAATCGTTTGAGTTTAATTCAAAAGCTGATATGTATGATGCTAATGGGAAATTATACAATTACTGGTCAGACGGTACAATTAGAAATATTTCAGAAACTCAGGGCAACGAAATGAATAGTATTATATTATATCGCGATTATAAATATGAAACCGACCTTCGCGAACTAAATATTGATGGACTTGGTAAATATCCTCAAGTTGCATTTGCAATTCCAATTGATATGGGATTTGAGTTAATTTATTCTCAAAGATTTTCAGTTCGGTTAGGAGCGACTTATCATCTTACTTTTAATAATAACATTGATAATGTAAGCGAAACAGGAACCGGTAGCCGTAAAGGAAATAAACACGGTGATAATTTTCTTGTAACATATATTTCAATACATTATGATTTGTTTTCTTCACCAAAACTTTCTGTTCTTGAAGAACATTACAGCGATATTCAGTTTGCTTCAATAGATGCCGAAGATGAAGATGGAGACGGAGTTATAGATTTATGGGACGAATGTCCCGAAACTCCGGCCGAAATAGAAGTTAATTCAAAAGGTTGTCCGTTTGATAATGACAATGATGGTTTTCCTAATTATTTGGATAAAGAAATAGAATCATCTAAAAATGCAATAGTTAATCTTGATGGTGTTACATTTACCGAAGAACAAATTATCGCATCTTCAAATCCCCCTAATGCTTTAATAACTAATCGTTTATGCGATGTTTATCCATCCCTTTGTCGTGAATATAGTGGAATTAAGAAATTTAGAACTATGTACATGGATATTCCAGAAAAATTTAAACCTGTTGATATAAATAACGACGGTTATATCTCTATTGAAGAATTAAACCTTGCTGTAGATAAGTTTTTTGATTTCGGTACAAATTTTACTATTGAAGATATTTACGAGTTAAATGACTTCTTCTTTGCCCAGTAAAATTGTTCTTTTATACCGGCTAAATAATATTTTGATATGTTAGATATAATAAATTGTAACTTTGGTAAAAAAAAATCATGTCAGAAAAAAAAATATTTTCAGAACTTTTAAGGTTAGTTATACCGAAAGAAATAGTATCTCACTTTGAGCTAAAACATATATCAGAAAAATCAAATGAAATAGTTTTATAGTTAATTTAACTCATGTTACGCAAAAATATCTAAAAGGAGGCGCTTCCATTGTTAATAACTTTTGGGGGTTCGCAAATAAAGTTTGAT
>PCSS01000253.1:0-6432 GCA_002771395.1 Bacteroidetes bacterium CG23_combo_of_CG06-09_8_20_14_all_32_9
GTACTTTGTTTTCAATTTTGGTTACCCTATAACAGGTAAGTATGGGATATGACAGTTATTTAACAATTTCGGCTCCTTCACAAGGGCTTTTTAAAGACCGCAAAAGCAGGTTTATTGGCTTAGCTTTTCCAATTTCAAACGAAGACTCTTTTAAAAAAATTTTGAAAGAACTCAGAAAAAAATATAATGATGCCTCACATTATTGTTACGCATATATATTAGGTTTACAAAGAAATAAATTTCACTCTGGTGATGACGGTGAACCTGCAAACACAGCCGGAGTACAAATTCTAAGGCAAATAAATTCAAAACAATTAACCAACGTTTTAGTTGTTGTAGTACGATATTTTGGCGGTATAAAACTTGGATTACATGGTTTAATAAATGCATATCGTACAGCATCTTTGGAAGCATTAAATAATGCAGAAATTATTACTGAATTTGAAAAGTCGCATTTTAAAATTTGTTTTAAATATCCGCAAATGAACATTGTTATGAATTTACTAAAAAAATACAATGCTGAAATTATTAAACAAAATTTTGAATTAGCGTGTAGTATTGAAGTCAAAATACAAAAATGTTCTGAGATGGAATTTATAAAATCATTAACCCGTACTGGTGGAATAAAATTAGAACCTGTAAATTTGAAAAATGGAATTACTTAAAAAACTTTGTAACATACATGCCCCATCAGGCGAGGAATTTTATATGAAAGAATTTATTCTTTCGTGGTTAAAATCAAATATTAATGAATGGAAAGTAAAACCTGAAATTTTAGAAGATTTTGGTTTGCAACATGCCGTTGTACTTGTTGTTGGTAAACCACGAACAGCAATTTTTGCCCATATTGATTCAACAGGATTTACTGTTCGTTATAAAAATGAAATAATTCCGATTGGTTCTCCCAACTTTAAAAATGGGAATTTGCTGATAGGGTATCACAAAAATAAAATATTTGAAACTAAACTAAAATATAATAAAAATAATAAAAAAATATTTTGCAATTATAAAGAAACTTTACCTGCGGGAATAACTTTAACTTACAAACCCGATTTTAAAATAACCGATACAGAAATTATTTCGCCATATCTCGATAATAGGCTTGGAGTTTGGATTGTACTTAATATTGCCAAAAATCTCGAAAACGGAATTATAGTCTTTTCATGCAACGAAGAACATGGCGGTGGAAATGTAGAAAAAATCGCAAAAATTATTTATGAAAAATATTTTATTCGTCAGGCGCTTATTGCTGATATTACTTGGGCAACAGAAGGAATTTTTCCTGGTAAAGGAGTAGTTGTTTCGCTTCGCGATAAATACATTCCACAAAAAATATTTGTTGATAAAATTTGCAAAATTCTAAATAATAAAAACATTATTTTTCAGTCGGAAGTAGAATCATCAGGCTCAAGTGATGGCGGTTACTTACAAAAAAGTGCTTATCCAATTGATTGGTGTTTTGTTGGAATACCCGAAAAGAATAATCATTCCAATCAGGAAAAAGTTTCAGTAAATGATGTGAAAGCCATGTTAACAACTTATGAATTATTAATGAACGAATTGTAAAAAACCAGTATATAAATCAAATAAACACATGAAAAATAAAAGTCTTGTATCAATCCACGATTATTCAAAAACTGATTATTTGAGAATTATGGATTTGGCCGAGGAATTTGAAAGAAATCCCCGAAATTATGGCAATTTACTAACAGGCAAGGTAGTAGCTACACTATTTTTTGAACCTTCAACACGAACTCGTTTGAGTTTTGAAAGCGCAGTTCAACGATTGGGAGGAAGAATAATTGGCTTTGCAGATTCCAGTTCGTCAAGCGTTTCTAAAGGTGAAACGTTAAAAGACACAATTAAAACCGTTTCGCAGTATTCCGACTTAATTGTTATGCGTCATCCTATTGAAGGAAGTGCACGCTGGGCAAGCGAAGTATCGGATGTGCCTATAGTTAATGCAGGCGACGGAGCCAATCAACACCCAACACAATGTCTTTTAGATTTGTACACCATGAAACAAACACAAGGCAAGTTAGATAATCTTATTATTACTATGGTTGGCGATTTAAAATACGGACGTACAGTACATTCGTTAATTCAAGCTATGTTGTATTTCTCACCTTCATTCCATTTTGTATCACCCGAAGAACTTAAAATGCCAAATGAATATAAAATGTTTTTGAAAGAGAAAAAAATTCCTTTTAAAGAACATCACGATTTAAGTGAAGTTTTGAAAATTTCAGACATTATCTATGTTACACGTGTTCAACGTGAAAGATTTTCAGACCCTATTGAATATGAAAAAGTGAAAAATGCTTTTGTTCTTAAAAATAGCATGTTAGAAGATACCAAACCCGGATTAAAAATTCTTCATCCGTTACCTCGTGTAAATGAAATAAACGAAGACGTGGACACTAACAAAAAAGCTTATTATTTCAGGCAGGCTCTAAATGGAGTTTATACTCGTATGGCTATTATTTCATCAATTTTAGGATTAAAATAAAAATTTACAATCATGGAAAAAAAGAATTTGAAAGAGTTAAAAGTAAGTGCAATTAAAGAGGGTACTGTTATTGACCATATTCCTGCACGTAGTTTATTTAAAGTTATCTCAATTCTTGAGTTGCAAAAAATGGAAACTCAAATAACCATTGGTTATAATTTTGAAAGCAAAAAACTTGGTCAAAAGGGAATTATAAAAATTTCCGATAAATTTCTCAGTCAAAAAGATTTGAATAAAATTGCCCTGTTTGCTCCGGAAGCAAAAATTAACATTATTCGTAATTACAAAGTGATAGAAAAGAACGTTGTACAAGTACCCGATTCAATTGAAGGTATTGTGAAATGTATGAACCCTAAATGTATTACTAATAACGAAGATGTTAAAACAAAGTTCACAGTAATTGAAAAGAAAAATGTTACACTGAAATGTAAGTATTGCGAGAAAATTACCGACCAGGAGCATTTCGAAATGAAATAAAATATGATACATTTTTCATTGAGCAGTTTACAACTTAGCCAAGCAATCTCATTCACCCCGTTAAATAATTGCTCTTTATATATTGTTCTATCTTTTTTTAAACTATCTAACGGGGTAAACACCTTTAACAATCGATTAATAATGTGAGTAATTTAATCTGTATTTGTATAGAATAATGGTTAAATAACAATGAAATTGTAAACTATACTTCGGCTGCGCCCAGTATAAACTTTTCAGTAATTTTGAAAGATGTCAAATATGATTATTGTCAATTATCTATTGATTATTTAAAAATTCCATTAATAATCAATATTATTTTTGTTTATGAAGAATACAGTCCGATTTGTCCTTGATGGCAAAATTGTAGAAGTTGATTTTACTAAACATACCGAACTAAAACCGACTACAACAGTTTTAAGTTATTTGAGAGCATTTCCTGAACATAAAGGGGTAAAAGAAGGTTGTGCCGAAGGCGATTGCGGTGCATGTACTGTTGTTGTTACAGAAATTGACAATGATGAAAAACTTATATATAAAACGCTTGATTCGTGTTTGGTTTTCCTGCCAATGATTCATGGGAAACAATTGATTACTGTTGAGAATTTAGCAATAAAAGAAAAAGGTAAAACAATACTTCACCCGGTTCAGCAGTATATGGTGGAAACCAACGGAAGCCAATGCGGATACTGCACTCCGGGAATTATAATGTCATTGTTTGGTCTTTATAAAAACCACAATAATCCGTCAAGAGAAATAATTGAAGATACATTAACCGGAAATTTATGTCGCTGTACAGGTTATCAGCCAATTATTGAAGCAGCACAAAAATCCTGTACAAATAACGGATTTGACCATTTTTCAATAAATGAAAAAAAAATAATAACCTTACTTAAAAAAATTACAAGTAATAAGGAAACTTTAATTTTTAATAATAAAAAACAGAAATATTTTAAACCATTTACACTCCAGGAAGCATTAAGATTAAGAAAGGAAAATCATAATGCTGTTATTATTAATGGCTCAACTGATATAGCTTTAAGGCAAACAAAGAAAAAAGAATTACTTCCCCAAATCATTGATATTTCAGGCGTAGAGGAACTGAAAAATTTTAAGGAAGAAAACAATAATTATTATTTTGGAGCGGGGTTAACAATGGAGCAGGTAAGAAAATACTGCAATCGGAAATTACCTGCACTTAAAAAAATATTAAGCGTTTTTGGTTCGCTGCAAGTAAGAAATATTGCTACTATCGGAGGAAATGTTGGTTCTGCATCGCCTATCGGTGACAGCCTTCCGGTGTTATTTGCATATAAAGCAAAAATTAAATTATGTTCCGAAACTTCTGAAAGAACAATTGGAATAGAAGATTTTATTAAGGGTTACCGGCAAACGGATATTAAAAATGATGAACTGATTACTGAAGTAATAATTCCAAAATCAGATGATGATTATTTTATTAATTCCTATAAAGTTTCAAAAAGAAAGGATATGGATATTTCCACTGTAAGCGGGGCATTCAGATTAAAATTGGATGATGAAACAGTTTCGGAAATTATACTTGCTTTTGGTGGAATGTCGGCAGTAACAAAGCGGGCAATAAATACTGAAAAATTGTTTACAGGGAAAAAATGGACACGCGAAAATGTGGAATCAGCAATGAAAATTTTAGCCGAAGAGTTCTCGCCGTTATCTGATGCCCGTTCGGAAGCAGAGTTCAGAAAAACTGCCGCAAAAAACCTGCTTATGAAATTTTATCTTGAAACAAAGGTAAATTAAGAATTTAATGTGATTAAAAATGCCCACTTATATACATCACGATAGCGCAGTAAAGCATGTTACCGGGGAATCGGTTTACATTAATGATATGCTGATGAATGTTCGGTTATTGTTGGGTAAAGTAGTGTTCAGCAAACATGCTCATGCAAAAATCAAAAAGATTAACATTAAAAAAGCATTAAAGGTAAAAGGAGTTCATGCAATTCTTACTTTTAAAGATATTCCCGGTACAAACCAGATGGGACCTGTTATACACGATGAACCATGTCTTGCAGAAAAAGAAGTGTTTTTTATCGGACAAGCAGTTGTGCTTATTGCTGCCGAAAATGAGGATGCATTATACGAAGCTGAAAAACTGATAGTGATAGATTATGAACCACTCGAAGCTATACTTGATATTGAGACAGCAATTGAAAAGAATAACCTGATAGCACCTCCCAGAAAAATTGAAAGAGGAAATCCCGATGAGGTTTTAAAAAATTCACCGCATATAATTAAAGGTGTATTAAAAACAAATGGACAGGAACATTGGTATCTCGAAACTCAAACTGCTCTTGCTGTTCCTTGTGAAGGAAAAGAAATAATGGTTTATGCTTCCAGTCAAAATCCTGCTGAAACGCAGACTATTGTTGCCGAAGTTCTGGGTATTTCAAAAAATGAAGTGGAAGTAGAAGTGAAAAGAATGGGTGGAGCATTTGGCGGTAAAGAAACACAAGGTAATCATGTTGCTGCATGGTCTGTGTTGCTTGCAAATGCCACAAAGCATCCTGTAAAAATCCATCTTTTTCGCGACGATGACCAGATAATGACCGGTAAACGTCACCGTTCTCTTTCAAAATATGAGATTGGATTTGATGAGAAAGGACAGATACTGGCATACAAAGTGGAGATTAATACAGATGCCGGTTCTTCAACCGACCTTTCGATGGCTATTTTGGAAAGAGCGATGATGCATGCCGATAATTCTTATTTTCTTCCTAATGTACAAATTACAGGTAAAGCATGGAAAACAAATCTCCCGTCAAACACGGCTTTCAGAGGTTTCGGCGGCCCCCAGGGAATGGCTGTGATTGAGAATGCAATTGATAGAATTGCACGGTTTCTTAAAAAAGATTCAGCAGAAATCAGGTTACAAAACTTTTACAAATTTGAAAAAAATAATTTAACACCATACGGGCAAAAGGTTGAGAATAATAACCTGTTTATTATGTATGACAAACTAATTAAGTCATCAGAATATTTTAAGCGAAGAAAAGATATTGAAAAATTTAATAAAGAAAATGAATTTTATAAAAGAGGTCTTGCACTTACACCTGTAAAGTTTGGTATTTCATTCACAACTTCTTTTCTTAATCAGGCTGGTGCAATGGTAAATATATATACCGACGGAACTGTTTTGGTTAATCATGGCGGAACAGAAATGGGGCAGGGATTACATACAAAAATACTGCAAATAGCTTCTTCCGAACTCGGTGTTACTCCTGATAAAATTAAAATAAATGCAACCAATACCTCAAAAGTTCCAAATACATCTCCAACCGCCGCTTCGTCGGGAAGTGATTTAAATGGAATGGCGGTAAAAAATGCTATAGACATAATAAAATCAAGGCTTGCAGAAGTGGTTGTGAGTGAGTTTGAGAAACTTTATCCTAAAAGTAAAACACTAAAAG
>PCSS01000253.1:6440-6934 GCA_002771395.1 Bacteroidetes bacterium CG23_combo_of_CG06-09_8_20_14_all_32_9
GTTTTTGAAAATAATTTCATCTTCGACAAAAAAAATCCTGAAAAGAAAATTTCGTTTAATAAAATTGTAAAAATTGCTTATGTAAAGCAGATTAGCCTTAGCTCTACAGGATTTTATAAAACACCTGGAATTTATTTCGATAAGGAAAAAGGACAGGGTAATCCGTTTTATTATTTTGCTTATGGTATGTCGGTTTCAGAGATTGAAATTGATACCCTTACAGGACAATACAAATTATTGAGAACAGATATTGTACACGATGTGGGCGATTCTATCAATGAAGGCATTGACAAAGGACAAATTATCGGAGGTTTTGTGCAAGGTGTCGGCTGGGTTACTACTGAAGAACTCAAATGGGATAAAACAGGAAACCTGATAACACATTCGCCCGATACATACAAAATTCCTACTATAAATGATATTCCAAAAGATTTTAGAGTAGATATTATGAAAAATGTTCCAAACAATAGAACTATACTAAAAAGTAAAGCTGT
>PCSS01000252.1:0-6429 GCA_002771395.1 Bacteroidetes bacterium CG23_combo_of_CG06-09_8_20_14_all_32_9
CCCTGATTTATAAACTCACGTGCTAACCGGTCATTGTTTGCAGCAATGCCGCCACGAAAGGGGTAAGCCGGACCAACAATTACGATTTTTTGTATCATCTCTAAAAAACAAAGGTAAAATTTAATTATGATGATTTATACTGTGAGCGGAATAAATTTCAGAACTCGTGATCTAATCAATTTTTCGGTAATGCAATCGCAAACTACTTTTTGATAAATTGTTTCGAATTGTTATATGGTTAAATTGTTATATTATTATTGTACAAATGTTTAGCGATGTAACTATTTGGCAATCATATAAAAGTATTTATAAATATTTATGAATCAATTTTGACAATTCGTCTCAAATCATGAGTTCTGAAATTTGTACATTTTGTCCAAAAGATTAATTATTCGTTTTGGTTTTCAGTTTCTTGTAATAGTTGATAGGTCAGTGTCAGTGATGTACGAACCATTGAACTAAAACCAGCAACTAAAAAACTATAACCAAAAACCAACAAACTATTAACTATAAAATGTAGGGTTTAAGCCTGTTTTTAGTATTTATAACAAGCAATTTTTAGAACCTCTTTTAAATGATTATTATACTTTGAAAGGGATTGAATTAGATTGATGCAGACTTTTTTTTGTCAATTTTTTTTCCAATCTCATATTTCAAATTCAATCTCATCTTGACAATCTTTTTTCAATCTTTTCTATACTGCTGCCTGCAAACGTATTAAAGTTGTTTTATTAATTTTATGCTGACAGTATTCGAGGGAGATATTCAATGTTTTTGATTTTGATGTAGGGGCATCAAACATGGCATCCAACATAATATTTTCGCATATTGAACGAAGTCCGCGGGCACCAAGTTTAAACTCAATAGCTTTATCAACAACAAATTCGAGTGAATTTTCATCAAAAGTTAAATCAATTCCGTCCATTTTAAATAACTTTATATATTGTTTAGTAATGGCGTTTTTAGGTTCGGTAAGGATTTGTCTTAATGCAGAGCGGTCAAGCGGCTGCAAATATGTTAGCAGGGGTAAACGTCCGATAATTTCGGGTATTAAACCGTAGGCTCTTAAATCTTGAGGAGCAATATATTGCATTAAATTATCGCGGTCTATTTGTTCTTTATTGTGGCTTGAACGGTAACCAACTACCAAGGTATTTAAGCGATGGCTTATTTTTTTCTGAATTCCCTCAAAAGCTCCACCGCAAATAAACAGGATATTTTTTGTGTCAACTTCAATAAAATGTTGTTCAGGGTGTTTACGTCCTCCCTGAGGCGGAACGTTAACTACCGAACCTTCGAGGAGTTTTAAAAGTGCCTGTTGAACACCCTCGCCGGAAACATCGCGTGTAATTGAAGGGTTATCGCCTTTACGTGCAATTTTATCAATTTCATCTATAAACACAATGCCCATTTCGGCACGTTTTACATCGTAATTGGCGACTTGCAGAAGTCTCGATAAAAGACTTTCAACATCTTCGCCCACATAACCCGCTTCGGTTAAAACTGTTGCATCAACAATGGTAAACGGAACATCTAACATTTTGGCAATGGTGCGTGCCAAAAGAGTTTTTCCGGTTCCGGTTTCGCCAACAAGTATGATGTTTGATTTTTCGATTTCTACATCATTTTTGGTGTCTTTCTGAAAAATCCGTTTATAATGATTGTAAACAGCTACAGAAAGCGAGCGTTTAGCATTTTCCTGACCAATAACGTATTGATTAAGAAATTCAAAAATCTGAACAGGTTTAAGCAGTTTATGTTTTTGTAATGTTTTTTTTGGAGCATGGTATATTTCTTCCTTAATAATTTGTTGAGCCTGTTCAACACATGAATCGCATATATATCCGGACAATCCCTGAATCAATATTCCGGTTTCTTTACGACTTCTACCACAAAAAGTGCATTTATCCATTATTGAAATTTTTAACTTACAAATTAAATCAGTAATCCTAACTTCAAAAGTTTTGAAAACTTTTGAAGTTTATTTTTTTCTTTTTTCACGCACCAAAACCTCATCAATTAAGCCATATTCTTTGGCTTCGGCTGATGTCATCCAGAAATCGCGGTCACCGTCTTTCTCAATTTTTTCAAATGGTTTACCTGTGTGGAAAGCAAGAATTTCGTACAATTCTTTTCGCAATTTTAAAATTTCATGAGTTGTTATTTCTATATCACTAGCCGGACCCTCGACTCCACCCATTGGTTGATGTATCATTAATCGGCTGTGAGTTAAAGCACTGCGTTTACCTTTGGCTCCGGCAGTAAGCAAAACAGCTCCCATTGATGCTGCCATACCTGTACATATAGTGGCTATATCTGAACCAATGTATTGCATTGTGTCGTATATGCCAAGTCCTGCATAAACCGAACCACCCGGTGTGTTAAAATAAATTTGTATGTCTTTATTTGGGTTGCTGCTATCAAGAAATAACAATTGTGCCTGAATAATGTTTGCAACATCATCATCAATAGCAGTTCCAAGGAAAATAATTCTGTCCATCATTAAGCGTGAAAAAACATCCATTGTAGCAACATTTAACTGGCGCTCCTCAATAATGGTAGGCGAAATAAAACTACTGCTTACCGACTTATATTTATCTAAAACAGAACTGCTTATGCCTTTGTGTTTTATGGCATATTTTCTAAATTCATTTTGGTCTTTCATGGCTACGATTTTTAATTTGTTATTTCAATTTTTGGAACTCATCAATACTAACTTCTTTAATTTCCAAATTTATTAAATTTTTTACAAAATCTAAAACTTTATCTTCAATTATTATTTTTTCAATACGTTCTTTTTCGTTTTTAAGAATCGAGTTGGTCATATCTTCAAGTAATTTTTCAGATACCGAAATTGCTCCATATTGCCTGTATTGCTCTAAAGCAAATTTTACAGCCATTTCTTTAATCTCATTATCGGTAACTTTAAATTGATTTTCATTTATATACTTTTCTTTAATAAGTTGCCATTTCATATCTTGTTGATATGCAGCGTATTCTTTATTAAAAATTTCGTCGGTTAATTCTTTTTTGCTGTTTTTTTTAATCCATTTTTTAAGAAACGTATTTGGAAGTTCAAATGTAGCTTTTTCCATCAATCTATTACGAATATCAGTTTTAAGTTTAAATTCACTTTTAACTTTGTTATTCGCGAAGATTTCGCTTTTAATTTTTTCTAAAAATTGTTCTTCTGAAGTTACTTCGTCTTTTCCGTATATTTTATCCCAAAATTCCTGATTTATTTCAGATTCTTTATATTTGGTAATTGCAGAAACAATATAAATAAAATTTGTGGAAGTTAAATTAAGGTTTTGTTTCTTTATATTCAGCAATTCTGCAATTTTATCATCATTGTGAAAAACTTTTTTAATATCAAATTTAACAGTATCACCTACTTTGATACCAATTAATTGCGATTTAAATTCCTCATCTTCAACAATTGAAACATATAATTTTACATTTTCTTTAGATAATCCGTTTTCTGTTTCGCGTCCGTCATCATTAATTTGTGCAATTCGTCCTTCCAAAATTGATTTTTCATCGCTCTGCTCAGCAGTAATATAAGAACCATAATAATGTAAATAATAAGCCTTATAATTTTCTATAGATTCATTATCAATAGAAATATTATAAAAAGGAATTTTTTCATTTTTATCAAAAACAATATTTATTTCAGGTGAAATTCCAATTTCAAAGGCAAATTCAAATGTCGGGTCATCATTAAGATCAATTTTTTCAAGATTATTTTCCAAAATTAATGGTTCATAAAGAATATTTATTTTATTGTCTTTTATATAACTCAATAACGATTCTGATAAAATTTTATTAACTTCTTCAATCAGAACATTTTTCCCGTACATTTTTTTTACAAGCCCCGTAGGAACCATTCCTTGACGAAATCCTTTTAAGTTTACTTTTCGTTTAATTTCACGAACTGACTTTTCAACTTTTTCGGAGTAATCGGCTTTTTCAATTTTTACGTTTAAAACGGAATTTAACACGCCAATATCGGTTTTTGAAATATTCATTTTTCTTAATTATAAATTTTTAACGGTCATAATTACAAAATTTTTAGCGGTTTATTTTTTTTGTGCGGATGAAGGGACTCGAACCCCCACGCCTTGCGGCACCAGATCCTAAGTCTGGAGCGTCTGCCAATTCCGCCACACCCGCTAAAAACGATTGCAAAATTAAAAAAAAATATGTCAATTTTGTATAATAAAAAAATTAATCTAATTTTGCAAACTAAATAGTGCTTGTTTATAAACTGTATATTTTGAAAATCAGCATTTGCCCCAAGTCCTAAAAGCAGGCTGATTTTCAATTACTTCCCTTTAGGAATAAGGGCAAAAAGTAATTGAAAATCATTTATATTAATTTTACAGACAAACACTAAAAAAAAGTTGTGTTTTTTTGAATAAATTTTAATTTAAAACAATCATTTACTATGAAATTAGCAGTTAGTATTTTATTAATTACTTTTTCCGCTGTAAACTTAATGGCGCAAACAGAAATTGAAGTAATTAATCAAACAAACAAAAATGCTCTTGATAGCAATCAAATTAAATGGCAAGCCGCATTGATTAAAGATTCTATTTTACAAGCTAATAAAAATAAGGTGATTAACGTAAAATGGGCATCTAAAGTCATTAATTTTTCTTCACAATTTTCAAAAAAAGAAAAAGCTGCTTATCAGGTTTTGGGAAAACCAAATGTACTTCCAATTGGCGGAGATGCAAATACTGCATGGTGCGTTAAAGAAAAAGACGGTAATGAGTCTGATAATAATGCATATATAAAAGTTGGATTTAATAGTACTGCAAGAATTCAGCAAATTGTTATTGCAGAAAGTTTTAATCCCGGAGCTATTACAAAAGTTACTATTTTTGGCGGCAACGGAGAAGAACAAATTGTTTATGAAAAACCTGCACAAAACTTAGGTATCAAATGCAGGATGACGAATATTATATTACCCCAGGTAACCGAATTTTATGTTTCTTGGGTTGAAGTAAGGATGGATCCTGCTGCCGTTATAGGAAGTAATCAAATAGATGCAATAGGAATTACTGAAGAAAAGGACTCAATAAAATGGAATATTAATTTAATACCGATGGTTGAGTTTCCTAAATCTGCCGAGAATCTTGGCGATGCCATCAACTCCATTTATGATGAAATAGCCCCAATGATTTCGCCTGATGGAAAAACAATTTATTTCTGCCGTAAATACCATCCCGAAAATGCCGGCGGATTTAACGACGAAGATGATATATGGTTCTCCCAAAAAGATGAAAACGGCAGATGGTTACCCGCAAAAAATATTGGCGCCTCGCTCAATAATAAATATAATAACTATGTGCAATCCATTACTCCTGATGGTAACTCTCTGTTACTTGGTAATTTATATAATAAAGACGGTTCAACAGGTGCCGGTGTATCACTTACTTACAAAACAAAACAAGGATGGGCATTACCTGAAAAACAGCTAATTGACGATTTTTTGAACATAAACCAGTATGCCAATTATTTTCTGTCAAATGATGGAAAATTTTTACTAATGGCGATTGAAAAAGGTGATTCTTATGGTGAACTTGATATTTATGTAAATTTCAGAAAAGGCGATAACCGCTGGTCGAAACCTGTAAATTTAGGACCTACAATTAATTCATGTGTTAACGATTACAGTCCGTTTTTAGCTGCCGATGGCGTTACACTTTACTTTTCCACCTCAGGAATTTCCGGTTACGGCATGGAAGATATTTTTGTTTCCAAACGTCAGGATGATACGTGGCAAAATTGGAGCGAACCTCAAAACTTAGGACCAAAACTTAACAGTTCACTATCAGACACAAAATATAATATCCCTGCTTCAGGGGAATTTGCATTTTTCTCATCTACAAATAAAACGATTGGTAAGAACGATATTTTCCGTATTAAACTTCCAACCAAAATGAAACCTAACCCTGTAGTTTTAATTTCGGGTACAGTATTGAACGAACGTACTAATCAACCCGTTGATGCACGCATTATTGTAGAAGAACTTCCAAGTGGTAAAGAAGCTGCCATTGCCCGTACCGACCCAAACACCGGCGAATTTAAAATTATTCTTCCGGCAGGAAAAAAATATGGATTTCGCGCTATTGGTCTCGGATTTTTTGATGTTAATAAAAATATTGATTTAACCGACGTTCACGAATATACCGAAATTGAAGACGAAATGATGCGTTTATCGCCTATTGAAGTAGGCTCAATAGTTAGGCTTAACAATATTTTCTTTGAATATGCCAAAGCCGTTTTGTTGCCCGCATCATTCATCGAACTTGACCGTACAGCCGACTTTTTAAAAACCAACTCTAATATTGTGATTGAAATTGGCGGACATACCGACGATTCAGGTTCTGATATTTATAACCAAAAACTTTCCGACAGACG
>PCSS01000252.1:6436-6929 GCA_002771395.1 Bacteroidetes bacterium CG23_combo_of_CG06-09_8_20_14_all_32_9
GCTGTTATGAATTACTTGATTTCTAAAGACGTCGATTCCAAGCAAATAACTGCAGTGGGATACGGTGAAAGCCGCCCTATAGCCTTTAACACCGACGAGGAAGGACGCGCCATGAACCGCCGTGTGGAGTTTAAGGTTATGAAAAAGTAAAATTTGACTTTACTATTCACATGTTTTTTTCAACACGGGGCAAACAAAGTTACACAGAGTTTATATTACAATCGTGGACAACTTATTAAAGTTGGCAGCAGCAGTTAGCAGTCCTGTCAACTGCTATTGCATACCGCCACTTGTTAAAGAAACACATTTTATTCTCGTTCAAAGTTTAAATCATCATTAATTTTTCTTCGTTTGCCATACTGAATAATTTTCCGGGTAAAGCGGAAAGGTAACGAACCGCTCTACTCGGAAACATATAAAGAATATTCTTCTCTTTTTAGTAACTTCTCAATACTTGCAGGTAAAAATAAAAGAAATAAACAACAAATGAAAC
>PCSS01000009.1:0-147 GCA_002771395.1 Bacteroidetes bacterium CG23_combo_of_CG06-09_8_20_14_all_32_9
TATACCATATACCATATTCCTTAAAATGAAAAAGATTGATATTACAGACAAACTCTAATTAATTATAGAGGGTTTCTAAAAATCAGATTTTTCGGGGCGGACAAGATTTTAAAACCGGAGTAGAGACACAAGTCAGTGTGTCTATAC
>PCSS01000009.1:278-767 GCA_002771395.1 Bacteroidetes bacterium CG23_combo_of_CG06-09_8_20_14_all_32_9
TAAATTTTTTTTTAAATATATTGATTGGCTGTGAATTTCGCCTAACAACCGATATTGACGAGTTTCTATCTTGCAATGAGCCGCGTTTAAATTATTCTGATAAAAATATTTACGGTGGTATTTGGATTTCTTCGTCAGGGTTACTTCTTTCTAAAGAGATTATTAATTTTAGACCTGAAATTTCTAAAACTTCATGGGGAAATATAATTTTTCCGGCACCCAAAAATAAAGAAGTTCCATTTGATATATTTTCAGCATCATTTTATTTGGTAAGTCGTTACGAAGAATATTTATCATTTAAGCCAGATGAACACGGACGTTTTTCACCACAATTGTCGGTTGCATCAGAAGCAGAATTTTTATCAAAACCTATAATTAATATCTGGGCAAAAAAACTTTCCGAAATTCTTGTTTCTAATTTTCCTGAATTGACTTTTAATAAACCTGAATTTAATTTTATTTCTACAATTGATATTGATAACGCCTTTG
>PCSS01000009.1:779-6951 GCA_002771395.1 Bacteroidetes bacterium CG23_combo_of_CG06-09_8_20_14_all_32_9
AAGGTTTTATCAGAAATACGGGCGGATTTTTTATATCAATATTAAAAGGCCGTTTTGATGACGCAAAGAATCGTTTAAAGGTACACTGGGGAAATGTTACTGACCCTTATGATAATTATGATTTTATACTGCAAATTCATTCAGAAAAAAAGTTAAACGCTAAAGTTTTTATTCTATCGGGCAAATATGGCAAATTCGATAAAAATGTAAAAATGGGGCAGGAGATATTCTCACATAAAATAAAAGAACTTTCAAACTATTGTGAAATAGGAATTCATCCATCGTACAAATCAAATTTTACAAATACAATTTTTTCTGAAAAACTGATTCTTGAAAAAGTTATAGAAAAGAATATTTCCATTTCGCGTCAGCATTACTTAATGTTAAAATTTCCTGGAACTTATCAAAAATTAATAGAAACAGGTATTCGTGCCGATTATTCAATGGGATACTCGCAAGTGGAAGGCTACCGCGCCGGAACATGTTCGCCATTTTATTTTTTCGACTTAAAAAACAATAAGCAAACCGAACTTTTAGTTTATCCATTTGCATGGATGGACCGTACTTTGCGACAACATTTAAAACTTTCGCCCGATGAAGCTAAAGAATTTATTGCAAAAAATATATCAGAAATTAAAAAATTAAACGGCACTTATGTATCTTTATGGCATAATGAATCGCTTGGCGACACAGGTTACTGGAAAGGGTGGAAATCTGTTTTTGAATATATGATTAATAAAATAAACTGAACTTGAAAATACAATATCTTCCACATAAAAAAATTGATTTAGAAAAATGGGACAATTGCGTTCAAAAATCTGTAAATGGAAATTTATATGCTTTTTCGTGGTATTTAGATATTGTTAGTGAAGGGTGGGATGCACTGGTTTGCAATGATTACGAAACTATAATGCCTCTTACTCATTCAAAAAAAATGGGTATCTCATATTTGGCTCAGCCTTTTTTTTCACAGCAACTTGGTGTTTTTTCAACAAAAGTAACTACTCCCGAAGTTGTAAATAAGTTTGTTGCAGCTATTCCAAAATCGTTCAAATACATTGAAATAAACTTAAACAAGTACAATTTACTTACGCCAGTTCCTGCAGGAAGCCGAAAAAATCACAATTTCGAACTTGATTTGATTTTTACGCACAAACAACTCACAAGAAAATATACCGAAAATGCACGACGTAATATTGCCAAAGCATGGGGCAATGGTTTAACGATTGTTTCAAATGGTTGTACGGTAAATGATTTTGTTAACCTGATAAAAAATAATGTTGGTATAAAAATGGTTTCTATTCCCCGTGAAAAATATAACAACATCCGAAAAATAATAAGTTACGCTTTACATAGCCGACTTGGCGAAATATCGGCCGTTTACAATCAAAAAAACGAGTTGGTAGCGGCGGCTTTTTTTATTTTTTCGCACAAAAAAGTTATTTATCTTTTTGCCGCATCAACCGAAGAAGGCAAAGAAAAAAGAGCTATGTTTTTATTAATTGATGAGTTTATTAAAAAATATTCGGAAAAAAATTTAATTTTAGATTTTGAAGGTTCGAATATTGAAGGACCGGCAAGATTTTATAAAGGATTTGGTACAATCAACTGTGAGTATTTAACAATTAAACAGAACCGTTTACCATTTCCACTTAAATTGTTTAAAAAATAAAGACTATGAACATTGTAGTACTTAACGAAAAAAACACTATTCTAAACCAGTTTATTTCTGAAATAAGAGATGAAACCGTTCAGCGCGACAGTATGCGGTTTCGCCGTAACATGGAACGTATTGGCGAAATAATGGCTTATGAAATAAGCAAGCAATTACAGTATGAAGAAAGAGAAGTTACCACTCCGCTTGGTATTGCAAATGTTTCGGTTCCCTGCGAAAAACCTGTACTTGCTACTATTTTAAGAGCAGGATTACCGTTCCATCAAGGCATATTAAATTATTTTGACACAGCAGACAGTTCGTTTATTAGTGCTTTCAGAAAATATAGTAAAGATAATTCATTCCATATTGAACTTGAGTATATTTCGTGTCCTGATTTAGATAACCGCACACTTATTTTATGTGACCCTATGCTTGCAACAGGAGCATCTATGGTGTTGGCACTTAATTCATTGCTCAAAAAAGGAAAACCCCGCCATACTCATATTGCAACAATAATAGCTTGTAAAGATGGAATTAACTACATTCAGAAGAACTTAAGCATAATAAATGTAACTCTTTGGGCTGCTGCCGTTGATGAAGAACTTACAGTAAAATCGTACATAATTCCAGGACTTGGCGATGCAGGCGATTTAGCTTATGGGAACAAAGAAAATATTTGAGAATGAAAAGATAAACAATAATGTTATATAAAATCTTCACATTAATTCTTATAAGTTCAATAAAATTTATTTTTGCATTTCCTCTTGCAATTGGTTATCAATTTTCGTTTCATACAACAATTTTATACACTTCTGTTGGTGGGATTTTTGGTGTTCTTTTTTTTGGTTTTTTGTCCGATGAATTAATTCGTTTTTATAATTGGTTTGTTCTTATGTATCTTCATAAACATCAAAAATTCAAAGGTCTTGCTAAGAGTATTAAAGACAATTACAGACAGATATTTCCAAAAAAACAAAGGAAAATTTTCAGTAAACGTTCAAAGCGATTTGTGAGAATTAAACAACGCTACGGATTGGCAGGGATAGCCTTACTTACACCTTTAATATTATCAATACCTATAGGAACGTTTTTAGCAATCAGATTTTATAAAAGAACTAAAAAAACTATTTTTTTTCTTTGTATATCGGTTCTTTTTTGGTCACTTACAATGAGCAGTATTGTTTATTATACAGGGTTCCGATATTAATTGTTTTACAGTTATCGGGACAGTCTTTTAGCAATTCAGAAATGTTTTTACCTTTTGTTGGATGAACCCATTCAGATAATATTTCACTCATCGGTAAAAGGGTAAACTTTCGTAAATGCAGGCGTGGGTGTGGAATTTCGAGATCGGAAGTTTTTAAAACGATATTTTCAAATACCAGAATATCAATATCAATAATACGACTTTCGTAATTGGTTTTCGGTAATTGTTTACGCCCCATTGTTACTTCAATTTCTTTAAGTTGTATAATTAATTCATTGGGCAACAAAGTAGTTTCTATTGTAACTGCCATATTATAAAACCATTGACTTGCCGAAAATTCCCATGGCTCAGTTTCGTAAATGCTTGATTGTTTTAAAATATTTCCTGCTTTTTTTTTAATTAATTCACACGCAAGGCTGAGGTTTTGCCGCCTGTTGCCCATGTTTGTACCCAAAAGCAGAATTGTAGTATTCATTAGGCAAAAATAAATGTTGATAATAATTGCATTTTTCTTTTATTCAAATTTTTTCATCCTGCCACACTCGCTGCATACCCTGCTTTTCTTATTATCTGAATTATTTCAGTTTCCGAAATTCCTTCATAAGAAACAGTAAGGATTTTATTCTTATGGTTTAAGTCAACTTCCCACGATTTAATGCGAGGTTCGGTTTTAAAAACATCGTTTAATCGGGCTGTACAGCCGCTGCAATGCAAATTAGTTTTAAATTTTTTTATTTCCATCTCAATATTTAGGATTTAGGATTTACGAATTAGGATTTGTGATTTTAAAATTTAACATAACGTAATCTTAAGCTATTCATTACAACCGATACAGAACTCAAAGCCATAGCTGCACCTGCAATCATTGGGTTTAATAAATATCCAAAAAAAGGAAATAAAATTCCTGCTGCTACAGGAATTCCAACAACATTGTAAACAAAAGCCCAAAAAAGATTTTGCTTTACAGCTCTAATCGTAAACTTTGATAAACGAATAGCCTGAGTTACTTTAATTGGGTCAGAGGTTACAAGAGTTATGTCGGCAACATCAATTGCAATATCCGACCCTTTTCCCATAGCCATACTTACATTAGCTTCTGTAAGTGCCTGTGCATCGTTAATTCCATCGCCAACCATAGCAATAATTTCCCCAGAACCTCTTATATTTTTAAGGTATTCTGCTTTCTGTGACGGAAGTAATGCGGCAGCAAAATTATTTATTCCTGTTTTTTCTGAAACAATACGCGCAGTTTGCTCATTATCTCCTGTTAATAAAATCGTTTTAATGCCAATTTCTTTCAATAACGAAACAGTTTGTTGTGCATTTATTTTAAGTTTATCGGTTAAACCTATTACGACAATCACTTTATTTTCTGAACCTGCATAAACTACGGTACATCCTTGTTTAAGCAATCGGTCGGATTCGTTTTTAAGAAATGAACTTTGCATCATTCCTAAATTTTCTAAAAACTGAATACTTCCAATACCAATTAAAATGTCGGATGTTTGTGCAGTAATACCAAGCCCTGCATAATTTTTAAAATTTTTGATTTCTTTAATTTTATATTCATTTTGTAAAAAATGGTTTGCTATAGCTTTTGCCAGCGGGTGCTCAGAGGCTGATGCGACTGAAAGTAAAGCGATAATATCACTGTGGAAGCCACAATCTTTTTCCCAAATTATTTCTTCAACTTCGGGTTTGCCTTCTGTTAAAGTCCCTGTTTTATCAAAAGCCACAACTGAAATTTTTTCTGCATTTTCCAAACTTTTTGCATCACGGATTAAAATTCCGTTTTCGGCGCCTTTACCTACGCCAACCATTATGGCGGTGGGTGTTGCAAGTCCCAAAGCACAAGGGCAGGCAATAACCAAAACAGTAACCAAAGAAAGAACAGCATGAGTAATATATGGTAAACCACCTATTGAAATCCACAAAATAAAACTAAGCAAAGCGATACCCATAACAATGGGTACGAAAACGCCTGAAATTTTATCTGCGATTTGTTGAACCGGAGCTTTTGACCCTTGGGCGTGTTTTACGGCTTTTATAATTTGTCCTAAAACAGAATCATTGCCCACGCTTTTAGCTTCAATAATAAAAGTACCTGATTGATTTACAGTACCTGCAAAAACATTTTCGCCAATTGTTTTTTCCACTGGAACAGGCTCCCCGGTTATTGTGCTTTCATCAACATAAGAATGCCCAGAAACCAATTTGCCGTCAACAGGAATTCTTTCACCGGCACGAACTTTTAACCACATTCCGGGTTCAGCAACCCGCAAATCAATATCTCTTTCAGTATCACCATCAATTAATGTTACAGTTTCGGGTTGCAAACCTATAAGGTTTTTTAATGCAGATGAAGTTTTAAGTCGTGAACGGGCTTCAAGCAGTCTACCGGTGAGAATAAAACTTACAATTATTGCTGCCGATTCATAATAAACATGCGGTTCAACGCCATTTTGCATAAGCCATTGCGGATACACAGTATTCACAAAACTGAAAATAAACGAAAAACCTATACTCAATGCTACAAGAGTATCCATATTAGTTTTACCGTGTACCGCCTGTTTGAATGCAATTTTATAAAATGATTGTCCAAAAAACACAAGAACACAAAGTGTTAGCGGCATCATTACCCAATTCATATCCGGATTATGATGAAAAAACATAGCTATAACAAAAACCGGGATTGAAAATAAAAACGAACCTATAACATTTTGCTGAAGTTTTTTTATTTCAAGTAATTGTTCATTTTCAAAATTGTTCCCGGTTCCCAAATCAATAATTAAATTATAACCAAAAACCTTTACTGCTTTTTGAAAATCGGCAGGAGTTACAATTTCTGAATCGTAATTAATTTGTACTGTTCGGTTAGTAAAATTTACCGATACACTAATAACTCCGGGAACTGAAGCCAAAGACGATTCAACAGAAATTGCACAAGCAGGACAAGTCATTCCTGAAACATGATATTCGGCGTATATGGTTTTAGAAATCTCCAAATCAAATATTTTCACAAAAAAGTTTACAAAGATAAGTCATCAATAAATCCAAAATTCAAAATTTACCCTGTTAGACCTGAGTTTTCCACAAGAATTTTTTAGCACACGTCGGCCTGTTGATAAACAGGCTATTACAAAACACTTAGTGTTCTGTTAAAAGTTTTTCAAAAGTATGCAAATTAAAAATGTCAGCCAATTTATTTTGCACAGAACTACCGTTTGAAATTTTTGTTTTAATATTGTTCTTATCGTAAATTATAAATATTTGCTTTAAATCTGTTAATTCTTTTTTCAAAACATTTG
>PCSS01000311.1:0-5995 GCA_002771395.1 Bacteroidetes bacterium CG23_combo_of_CG06-09_8_20_14_all_32_9
CTTTAGGGTTAGGGGTAAAAAGTCATTGAAAATCAAATCCACTGACTTTACAGACAAACACTAATTAGAGTTTGTCTGTAATATAAAGTTGGATGACAAGGCATGCGAAGTTTTGAAAATCAAGGAGTTTGCTTATGTAAATGACTGTTTTCAAAACGAGCATAACGCAGTCAGCGGACTTTATAGACAGACTCTAAATAGTTCATCTCTACGGGATTTATTCACAAAGAAAAAGTATAAACCTTAAAATGAAAAATGTCCTTTCTAATAAATTCCTTTTATTTATTTTTGTTTTCACATTTTTTCCCCCTGATGTTAAATCAAACTATGTTTGCTGATGTATTGCTACCACTGGCTTTACCCGGATATTTTACGTATTCGGTTCCATCAGAAATAGAAAAGCTGGTGCAGCCAGGTAAGCGAGTGGTTGTGCAATTCGGGAAAAAAAAACTTTACACTGCAATTGTCAGTCATACACACCATAACGAACCCAAATTTGAATATAAGGAAATTCTTCAGGTAATTGATAATCATCCTATTGTAAATCAATTACAATTAGCTTTCTGGCAATGGATAAGCATGTATTATATGTGTACACCCGGTGAGGTTTATAAAGCTGCCTTACCTTCAGGATTAAAACTCGAAAGTGAATCGGTTATTCTTCCCGGTGATAATTTTTTGAATGTACAAAACCTTCCCGATGATGAAATATTAGTTGTTGATTTATTACGCGAGCATGGAAATATTCTGATGGAAGATGTAATAAAAGCCACCGGGAAAAAAAATGTATTTTCGCTGATAGGTTCTTTGGTTTCGCAAAAGATTATAGTTGTAGAAGAATCTTTAACAGAACGTTACATTCCAAAATTTGAAGAATTTATTTCTATCTCCGCTGAAATTGAAAATGAAGAGCATTTTAATCTAATTTATAATCAACTGTCAAAAGCTCCCCGACAAGCCAATTTATTGCTTTTATTTGCCGAAATGTCAAATCTTTATACCCCTCAGCAAACAAGCATTAAAAAAACAGATTTATTAAAAAAAATGCCCGGTGCGGCAAATGCTCTGCGCGAACTTCATAAGAAAAATATATTAAAAATTTTTGAAAAAGAAGCCAGTCGCCTCGATGATTATACCGGTGAAAATATCGAAATGGTTCAGCTTAATGTAAATCAAACTGAAGTAATTAAAAATATCAGAGAATTATTTATTACAAAGGAAACTGTTTTACTGCACGGTGTTACATCAAGCGGTAAAACCGAAATTTACATTCATTTAATAGATGAGTACATAAGGCAAGGTAAACAAGTGCTTTATCTGCTTCCCGAAATTGCTCTGACAAGTCAGATAATTAATAGGTTAAGGCGTGTGTTTGGAAATTTGGTCGGAATTTATCATAGTAAATTCAGTGATTCCGAAAGGGTAGAAACTTATTTGAATGTTTTACAGGAAAATAAAGAAAAAAATTCTTTTAAAATCATTCTGGGAGTGCGGTCATCGGTATTTTTGCCATTTAGCAACCTGGGACTTGTAATTATTGACGAGGAACACGAAAATACATATAAGCAATTCAATCCTGCTCCCCGTTACAATGCACGCGACAGTGTTCTTATGCTTGCAAAAATGCATAGTGCAAAAGTGCTTCTTGGTTCGGCAACTCCGTCAATAGAAATTTATTATCATGCCAGGGAAAACAAATTCGGGATGGTTGAACTTTTTACCCGCTTTCAGGATATTAAAATGCCTAAGATTGAAATTGTTGATACAAAAGAGGCGTATAGAAAAAAACAGATGAAATCGTATTTTTCGTCTGTTTTAGTTGAAAACATTAAGCAAACCATTGACAATGGGAAACAAGTTATTTTATTTCAGAACAGACGTGGATTTTCGCCATGGTTAGAGTGTGGCATTTGCAACTGGATACCAGGCTGCCGTCATTGCGATGTAAAACTTACATATCATAAATTTGAAAACCGTCTTATTTGCCATTACTGCGGATTTTCAACACAGGTTCCGCACAAATGTCCTGCCTGCGAAAGCTCCGAACTTACCATGAAAGGCTTTGGAACAGAGCGTATAGAAGATGATTTGTCTCTGATTTTTCCGGAATATCATATTAGTAGAATGGATTTGGATACTACACGCACACGTCGTAAAATTGACCGTATTATGGAAGATTTTGAAACAGGTAAAACTCAAATTCTTATTGGAACACAAATGGTTTCCAAAGGATTGGATTTTAATAATGTGGGTTTAGTTTGTGTTATAAATGCTGATAATATGCTGAATTTTCCCGATTTCAGAGCCAATGAACGAAGTTTTCAGTTGATAGCGCAAGTCAGTGGCAGAGCAGGCAGAAAAAATGAGCAGGGAAAAGTGATTATTCAGACAAGTCAACCTGAACATCCCGTGATTAAATTTGTTCTAAATAACGATTACTTATCATTTTTTTATTGGCAGATTCAGGAAAGACAAAAATACAGATATCCGCCTTTTGCACGATTGATAGAACTTACTTTAAAGCATAAGCAGGAAGATATTGTGCAAGGTGCTGTTGTTGAATTTGCAGCTTTATTACGAAAATCTTTCGGCAAGCGACTTATTGGTCCCGAAAAACCATTGGTATCGAAAATACAGAATTTATATCTTCGCCACATAATATTAAAACTTGAAAAATCTATTGCAATACAACGTGTTCGTGAACTTATATCAGAGAGCATGAAAACATTAAAAGTAAACCCTGCTTACAAATCAGTTATTGTTGTGCCTGATGTTGACCCGATGTAGATTTCATAATTAGAGTCTGTTCGTAATGTCGTCATTGCAAACTGAAGGGTTGGCTTGTGCGAAAGACAATCGTATGACCATTGAATGACTTTTTCAGAATGTATAAATTTACCACGTAGGATATATTTTATAAGTTCATCTGTCGTTATTCAACACCTCATCCAACGTGGTAAACCCATGCAAAGTATAACCGCAATTTTTTGACGCTGAATAACTGCATTAAGTTTTTTTCTTTTGGTTAATTTGTAAAAATCTTTTACGTTTGCAATTTATTTTCAGAAAATATTTTTGTTTGAAATTATAAAAAATAATTCAGATGCAGAATAAAGGAGCTATTAAATTTTTTGCTATTGCGCTTACTTTAGCATGTTTATACCAATTGTCATTTACCTTTTGTACAAGACAGGTAGAAAGTGATGCACGCAATTATGCCCATGGAGATTTGGTTAAAGAGGGTAAATATCTTGATTCAATTTCTACCGAAACGGTTTATAATTTTCTTTGGTTAAAAAAATACACTTTTCGCAATTGTCAGGAACATGAAATTAACCTTGGTCTTGACCTTAAAGGTGGAATGAACGTTACTCTTGAGGTTTCAGTTGTAGATGTAATTCGTTCATTAGCAAATTATACTACCGATTCAACTTTTAACAAAGCACTTGCACTTACCAAAAAAATGCAGGAAAGCAGCCAGGAAGATTATTTAACTCTTTTTGGCAAAGCATTTAAGCAGGTTGACCCTAATGCTAAACTTGCTGCACTTTTTATTTCAAAAGAACTCGGAATTAATTTTAATACCTCAAATGAAGAAGTATTAAAGATTGTACAAAAAGAAGCAGATGGTGCAATAGATAATTCGTTCAATATTTTACGTAATCGTATTGACAGATTTGGTGTTTCGCAGCCAAACATTCAAAAGCTCGAAACTACCGGACGAATTTTAATTGAACTTCCGGGAGTAAAAGACCCCGAACGTGTGCGTAAACTCCTTCAGGGAACTGCAAACCTCGAATTTTGGGAAACCTACGAAAATCCTGAAATTTATCCCTTCCTCGAAAAAGCTAATAAAGTAATCGCCGATTTAGAATCTGCGGGTAAAAAGCCTTCTGATACCATTGCCAAACCGTCACTTTTGGAAAAACTTAAAGGCGATACGATTAAAAAAACTGATACATCTGTTAGTGCTAATACTGATACAACTTTATCGCTTATTGAGCAGATGAAAACTGATTCAACAAGAAAAGATACTGCTTTAACAGCCGAACAGTTTCAACAGGAAAATCCGTTATTTGCAGTTTTATACCCAAGCGTTGATAATGAGCGTAAACTTGCCATTGGTTCAGTTGTTGGGCTAACACAATATAAAGATACCGTTCAGGTAAATCGCTATTTATCTCTAAAACAGGTTAAAAGTTTATTCCCTTCAAATCTTCGCTTTTTATGGACATACAAACCTATTAAGCAATCAAATATATTTCAGCTTATTGCTATTCGTTCTACCAGCCGCGATGGGCGTGCACCTCTTGATGGCGGTGTAATTACAAATGCGAGAGTAGAATTTGGTAATACAAATAATAATGCAGAAGTTTCAATGTCGATGAATCCTGAAGGTTCAAAAATTTGGGCACGCTTAACCCGCGATAATGTAGGTAAACAAATTGCAATTGTACTTGATAATTATGTTTATTCATTCCCTGTTGTAAATCAGGAAATTAAAGGTGGAAATTCATCTATTTCCGGCGATTTTACTATTGAAGAAGCGCAGGATTTAGCAAATGTTCTTAAATCAGGAAAACTTCCTGCACCGGCACAAATTATTGAAGAAGCTATTGTTGGTCCATCTTTAGGGCAAGAATCTATTCAGGCAGGTTTATTATCGTTTATTGTTGCCTTTATTATTGTGCTTATTTATATGCAGTTGTTTTACAATAAAGCAGGGTTAGTGGCAAACGTAGCTTTACTAACAAATGTCTTTTTCCTGATTGGTGTTTTAACTTCGTTAGGAGCGGTACTTACCCTTCCTGGTATTGCAGGTATTGTGCTAACAATGGGTATGGCTATAGATGCCAACGTAATTATTTACGAGCGTATAAAAGAAGAACTTAAAGCAGGAAAAGGGATTAAACTTGCCGTTGCGGATGGTTATAAAAATGCCTATTCGGCTATTATTGACGGAAACGTTACTACAATTATAACCGGTATTGTTTTATATATGTTTGGTTCAGGACCGGTACAAGGCTTTGCTACAACCCTTATTATAGGTATTCTTACTTCATTATTCTCGGCAATTTTTATTTCAAGGTTAATTTTTGAATGGGGTTTAAATAAGAACAGGGAATTAACTTTTGACAATAAATATTCCCGTAACTTTTTAGCAAATACCAAAATTAATTTCATTGGAATTCGCAAGAAAATGTACGTGTTTTCTTTAATTATAATTGGAATTGGTATTGTCTCTATGTTTATAAAAGGGATGAGTTGGAGTGTTGACTTTACCGGTGGCCGTACGTATGTGGTACGTGTTGACCAAACTGTAAAGGTTAATAAAGCACGCGCAGCCTTAGCTAAAGAATTTGGAGAAACTCCCGAAGTAAAAACTTTCGGTGCCGATAATCAAATTCGTATTACAACTAAATATTTAATTAAAGAAACTGGTACAAAAATGGATAGTATTATTGAATCAAAGATTTATCAAGGGTTAAAGCCTTTCTATAAAAAAGACATTACGCCTTTACAATTTAGCATGAGCGACAAAACAAATGGTATAATGAGTTCGCAAAAAGTAGGACCTACCATTGCCGATGATATAAAAATAGCTGCTGTAATAGCAGTATTTCTTTCACTTATTGCCATATTTATATATATTGCCATTCGTTTTCGTAGCTGGCAATGGGGACTTGGAGGTGTAGTTAGCCTTTTCCACGATTCATTAGTGGTTATCACCTTCTACTCTATTTTCTGGGGAATAATGCCTTTTAATATGGATATTGACCAGGCATTTATTGCTGCCATTTTAACTGTAATTGGTTATTCCATAAACGATACGGTTATTATTTTCGACAGAATTCGTGAATACAGAACCTTACACCCGCGATGGGAAATGAAAGACAGTATTAACGTTGCTATTAATAGCACTTTAACACGTACTTTTAACACCTCTTTCACTACCACCATAGTTCTTTTAGCTATATTTATTTTTGGTGGCGAG
>PCSS01000311.1:6048-6951 GCA_002771395.1 Bacteroidetes bacterium CG23_combo_of_CG06-09_8_20_14_all_32_9
CTCTTCAATATTTAATGCAACACCGGTAGCGTATGACTTTTTTATGATGCGTAAAAAGAAAAAAGAAAGTAAATAATTATTTTGAAACAAATTGCAATAAAAAATAATTTACACTGGTCTGTTAAATATTATTAACCTGCTAAGCAACATTTTTTTAAAAAAAACGTCTAACTATTATACTGCAATAGGTAATAAATTGCGTTTTTTGTAAAGTCATACAATGGTCATTCAATAGTCATTCAATAGTTTTACAAGCGAATGACAGCGAAACGAATAACAGCGAAGCGAATGACAATTAATGACCTTTTCAAGTATAAACTTAGTATTTAATTTAACCCAAACGATATGGAATTAACAGATAAATCAATTCTTGTACCGGTAGATTTTACCGAAAAGTCGGAATTTGCGTTTCAGCACGCTTTACAAATGTCGAAGTTTTTTGATAAGAATATTTCGCTTTTACATATAATAAATAAAGACAAAGAAAAGCCTGCGGCTCTTGAAAGACTTACCGAATTTGAGAAAAAAATGCGTGAAAAATATGGTGTGGAATCATACACATTAGTTAAAAAAGGTAATATTTTTAAAATCCTTAAAAGTTCAGCTATCGAAATAAATGCCTTGATAATAGTAATGGGGCTTCATAATGCTAAAAGAGCCAGTAAAGTAATTATTGGTTCTCGTATTCCGTTTTATCTGGTTCAGGTTCCTCCTGTTAACGATAAAATAAAAGATATTGTAGTTCCTTTTGATTATAATGAAAAAAATCGCGTTCAATTAAATTGGGTTGTAATACTTTCAAAATACTTCAATTGTAATATTAATATCATTAAACCTTTTATTGGCAATAATTTCAGAAATAAAAAAATGAAAATAAATATGAACTTTGTACGACATATTCTT
>PCSS01000223.1 GCA_002771395.1 Bacteroidetes bacterium CG23_combo_of_CG06-09_8_20_14_all_32_9
AAAAATACAAAAAGTATACTAAATTAACAATGCCAATGTGTTATTTTTGAATTGTTAAATGGTTAATTGTTTGTTTATATTTAAAAAATCAGCGTAATCCATCTGACTCCTTATTTTTGTTTGTATTACGCATATTTTTTGCAGTTTCGGTAAAATACTGATGGTTTCTTATAAACTCGTATTGAAGTTTGTTCCATTCGTCAATTGAGTGAACTTTGCCACGTTCGTACAATTCTCTGAAAAGGTTTTGCGAAATAGGTATAAAATCAACACGTCCAAGATAATCAAGGTCGGCATCGCAAATTATCTTTTCTAATTTTGTGCGTGGCGATGGTGGAAATTTTGTAACAAAAATCAGTTCACAAATAATTTGTATTTGTTGTTCTGAATAATAAAATTGTGGAAGGATGTCTTTTGCCATTTTAATACTAAGCAGTTCGTGGTCTTCGTAACCAATAAGGAATCCTGTATCGTGAAACAAAGCAGCAGTTATAAGCAAAAGCATTTCATCTTTAGTAACACCTTCGCCTAAACCAAAAATTTCTACCTGTACCATTACATCAATAGTGTGCTTTATGTTGTGATAATAAAGATTTTTAGGCAAACCAATATCAAGTTTAGTCATAATATACTCTTCAATATCATCAAATCTAATATATTGTAGTTTGTTGAAAAATTTTTCATTTGGAATAATTCCCTCACCGTTTACCGAAAGTTCTGATTTTATGCCTTTTACAAAGTACATGTCAATTTCCCCTTTGTATTTTACAGGCAATTTGCCACGGTATTCGCAATCGAAATAATCTTTAACAAGTTCGTAGGTTACTTCCGAAATATTAATTTCGCCAACTTTACCCGACGACTCCATTCGGCTGGCAATATTTACAGTATCGCCCCAAATATCATAAGAGAATTTTTTACTTCCAATAACTCCGGCAATTACAGAACCGGTATGGACTCCTATTCTAATATCCCATTCGTTTTTAGACTCTTTCCTTAAAATTTTCATAAACTGCTGCATTTCAATGGCAGCCATAATAACATCAATAGGATTTGTACGATTTTTTTGAGGAATTCCACCTGCGCACATATATGCGTCGCCAATGGTTTTAATTTTCTCTATACCAAGCCTTTCTACCACAGTATCGAACTGCAGGAAGAATTTATCTAACTCATCAAGAAGATTTTCGGGATTCATGTGTTCGGCTATCATAGTAAAACCTTGCACATCACTAAAAAGTACCGTTACCATTTTATATTTTTTGCGTGTAGCATGACCTTTTGATGCTAATTCCTGGGCGGTATCTTTTGGTAATATATTAGCTATTAAATCTTCGGCACGTTCTTTTTGTTTTACAAGTTCTTCGGTACGTTCGGCAAGCAAATTTTCGAGCTTAAATTTTTCCTGAGCATAAAGATAGGCCCGCCATTTTAAAAGCATTATAATAAAACTTGTTAAAAGAACAACATAAATCAACAGAGCATACCATGTCCGCCAAAGCGGTGGTTTTATAATAAAATGATAATAAGATTCTTTAGATATATTATTGTAAATATTTTTTGCTCTTACGTGAAAAACATATTCCCCCTCGAAAAGGTTGGTGTATTCTTTAAGATGAATTCGCTTCCATGGCGACCATTCTTTATCGAAATTTTCAAGATAATACTGATAATAAATATCTTCGGGACTTTCGTAAAATGGTGCCGAAAAATGAAACGTAATATTATTGTAGCGATTATTAAATTCAGGAAAAATTGTATCGGTAATTCCTGTTGTTGTGTTATTTTCAGCATTTATTCCGTAACAAACAATGGAATCTTTGCCAATTATTACTTGTCTTAAAAGTGTTTGCAATGTTGATGTATCATTATTGTAATATTTTGTATCGAAGCGTATTAAGCCGTCAAAACTACCAAACCAAGCTACATTATTATAATCGGTATAAATAGCTTCAATTGTAAAATCTTTAATTCTTTTAAACGGAATTGTAACAAGTGAGTATTTTTTTCCCTGCCCATTATAATGTGCAATTACAGTTTCTTTTGCATAAACTCCTTCAACACCTGTACTTAGCCATAAATTATTATTTGCATCTTCGGTTATTGGATAAACCCAGCGGTTACCGTCTTTAAAGTTAAAACCAACAAGCGTATCGGGATAAAACATATCTTTTTGTTTATCGTAACGGTACAATCCTTTTTTAGTTGAGAACAATGTTCCCATGGTAGTTGAATATACATCAAGCCAACCAAAATTTTTTGGTAATCCATGTCCTTCTTTATAAGATGTAAAAGTGGCAGTAGTACTCCATCCTTCAGATAAATTTACTTTAAATGTTCCGAAATAATCAGTTCCCAGCCATAATGTTCCGTCATTTTCTTCGGCAATAGTACGAATCTGGTCTTTAAGGTTTGCGAGTTGCCCCAACTCAATCCATTTTCCGTTTTTATAGTTTAAAGCAGAAAGTCCGTTAATTTTTCCAAGATAAATTATATCCGGATATTTTTTAGAGCGAACTATTGGTTCAAAATGCCCTTTTAATATTTTTTTTGCTTCATCATTTTTAATAATATAAAGACCATCAATGGCAGAAACGAGTAATCCTTCCCGGGTTACAAAAAAACGATTACAATCGGAGATAAGATTTTTAACGGGAATAAATTTTTCTGAGGTAAAATTCAAATTATTACGATTATCATCAAAACGGGTTTTTAAATAATATACACCTTTAGATGTGGCAATATAAACTTTTCCCATATACCTGCATATAGATGATATTACGCCATACACGCCTGTGTTTCTGTTAAAATAAGTAAATGCCGCCGGGACCTCGGTTCTGCAAATTCCGTTATTCAGACTTAGCCATAAATTATTGCGCTTGTCCAAGTACATATTGTGAACATTGTCATTATACAGTCCGTTTTTTTCGCTTAATCTGGTAATATATTTCCCGTTTTTATCAATTACAATAAAGCCTCCGCGAATTGTTCCTATGGCGTAAAAAACTTCTGTTACAGGAATAGCACAAGAATATTCGTTTAATTCAATAAAACTATCTATTTCGGTTACAAAAGGTTGCAAACTCCCATTTGCATTCAGAATAAAAAATCCTTTATCTTCATGAGTTTTAACTAAAAGATTTTTATTGTAAGGAAGAATGCCAAGAACAGTTTTGTTTGAAAACACTTCACTACCAAGAACTTTTTTCATTCCCAAATGGAAAAACTGAAAAATTCCACCCGGTCGTCGTGAGATATAAATTTTATTATTTACTTTAAAAATATTTATTTCAACTGCCGAACTGTCAATCATTTGCAATGTTTTGCCATTCCAAAAATAAAGCATTGAGCCGGCAACAAATAAAACATTTTCGTTTTGAGTAACAATTTTATTTACCTGACCTATATCTCTGCTTTTTGATGATAATTTATTTATAAGCGAAACAAATACATTTATATTTTGCCGGTTTCGTTGCAAATATCCAAAACTATTATAGCTTCCTACATAAACACGATTTTTACTATCAACTGCCAGTTGAGGTCTTCCGTTTTGAGGAATAATACGCCACGAAGTACCATCGTACTCAAGTACGCCACTTAAATTTCCAACATAAAGAATTCCTTGGTTATCTTCGGTAATTGAATAATTTTGACTTTCGTAACCATAACTTTTTGGTGGAAAATTTTCGGCAAACGGAATTCCCATTTCATTTTCCTGTCCTACCGTTATTAAACTAATTAAATGCAGTACAGAAATTAATAATAATTTTGTAAAAATTAAATAAAAAGATATAACTTTGGAGTTTTTAATAAATTTCATAATTTACGATAAACAAGAAATTATTAAATTTGTTGTAAACATAAAAAAAATAACACACTTATTATGGAAAAAAGTAAAAAAACAATTTTGGTACCTTGGGATTTTACAGAAGTTGCCGAAAACGCGCTTCTGCATGCGGTTCGTTTAGTAAAAACTATTAATGTAACTATTACCCTGTTGCATATAGTTAATAAACAAAAAGATGAAGCGAACATTCTTCCAAAACTTCAGCAAATAACAACTGACGCTTCTAAAAAGTACAATGTTGAAGTAAACAGCTTAATAAAGGAAGGAAACATCTTTTCTTCCATTAAAAAATGTGCCGAAGAATTAAATGCAACTTTTGTTGTTATGGGAACACATGGCATAAAAGGGATGCAAAAACTTACCGGAAGTTGGGCGCTTAAAGTTATTGCCAATTCAAGTGTTCCTTTTATTGTAGTGCAAGGCGAACCGGAACACGAAGCATTTGCTAAAACAGTGATTCCTATTGATTTTAGTCAGGAAAGTAAAGAAAAATTACGCTGGGCTGTTTACATTTCAACATATTTTAAAACAAAAATATATCTTTTTATTCTCCACATAACCAACGAATCACTTTTGCGCAGAACAAAAGCTAATGTTTCTTTTGCACGTAAATATTTAGACGAACGTGATATTTCCTATGAAATTACCGAATCACAGGTAAAAGGTAAGTTTTCGGAACAAACACTTAATTTTGCCACCGAAATTGATGCCGATATGATAATAATTATGACCACAAAACAACCACGTTTAACCGATTACGTTTTTGCAGCTATCGAACAACAAATTATTGCCAATAGTGCAAAAATTCCTGTTATGTGCATAAATCCGCGTACCGACACAAAAATGTTAACCGGATTTTATTAATGCGCATCAAGAATTAAAACCTTAAATGCCACATCAGTAATCGGTATTTTTCGTAAGTTCTCAATATTCGCAGGTAATTATTATTAAAAAGGTAAAATCTCCAAAATAAAAGGTTAAAGGGGGAAAAAAACAGCCCTTTGAGTTTTTACATTTTTCCTTTTACCTTAGTAAAATTGATGACTTGCAAGGACTTTGTTGCATGGATATTAACAAATGAATGTTGATAAAAAAAGTGTTAGCCCATAAAAACTAACA
This sequence comes from Bacteroidetes bacterium CG23_combo_of_CG06-09_8_20_14_all_32_9, assembly GCA_002771395.1. Lineage (GTDB taxonomy): Bacteria > Bacteroidota > Bacteroidia > Bacteroidales > GWA2-32-17 > GWA2-32-17. The sequence continues at coordinate 4,967 of PCSS01000223.1, forward strand.
CTCCAGATTACGAAATTTGCTCAAAACTTCAACATATGAGCAAACAACAAGAACCTAAGAGCAAAGATAAGTATAAAATTTTAAATTGGACAGAATATAATATGAGTTTAAAAGATCGAGGCCGAATAACACTATGGATAAGTGAAGATGCTGTAAAATCATGGGAATATAAAGGGCCAAGAGAACAAGGAGGGAAAATAATATATAGTGATTTAGCCATAGAGACATGCTTAACCATAAAGCAAGTATTGCATTTAAAATTAAGGCAAGCAGAAGGATTTGTAGAGAGTTTATTAACGATCATGAAAATAGAAAAAAGTGTACCTGATTACAGTACATTGAGCAGACGTGCAGGCGCATTGAAAATAGATTTGAAAGCAACTAAACAGAGTGGAAATATAGATATTGTAGTGGACAGTACAGGATTAAAAGTATATGGAGAAGGGGAATGGAAAGTCCGCAAATATGGATGGAGTAAACACAGAACATGGAGAAAATTACATATAGGAATCAATGGAGATACGCAAGAAATTGTAGCAGAAGAGCTAACAGAAAATAGTGTGTCAGATGCTGATGTGACAGAAGATTTATTAAATGAAGCAGGCGAGGAAATAGGTAGTTTTAGAGGAGATGGTGCGTATGATAAAAAGATTGTTCGTAAAGAATTACGTAAGCGAAATATCAAAGAGATTATACCACCGCAAGAGAATGCAGTTGAAAGCGAGGACCCCGTATTTAAAGAAAGAAATAAAGCCATAAAAGGTATTAAAAAATTAGGTCGAAAAAAGTGGAAACAAAAGGTTAAGTACCACAAGCGAAGCTTGGTTGAAGTAGCTATGTTTCGGTATAAAACGATTATTGGAGATAGAATCAATGCAAGAAAATTTGATAATGAAAAAACGGAAGTAAGAATAAATTGTTCTATCTTAAATGTGATGACAAATTTAGGAATGCCTATAAGTAAAAAAGTAGCTTAAGAATTTAAATATGGTGAGGTGAAAATTTTTAAATTATCTATGCAACAAAGTCACAGTAAACTACGGTTTTAAAATCTTGTCCGCCTCGAAAAATCTAATTTTTAGAATCCCTCTTAATCTATTTCAAGATCTTTATCTTTGGTATATCCGCGCATTATGCCGCGTGTTGAATTTTGTACAAAGAGTAAAATTTCGTCGCGTTCTTTTGATGCGGGTAATTCTTTTTCGATAAAATCTAAAGCTTGACTAATATTATGTCCACGAAGAAAAAGATAGCGATAAATTTCCTGAATGTCTTGAATTTGTTCATTGGTAAAATTATGGCGTCGCAGTCCAATTGAATTAACTCCAACATAACTAAGGGGTTCACGAGCTGCTTTTACAAATGGAGGCACATCTTTACGAACCAAACTTCCGCCTGAAATATAAGAATGTTCTCCTATGTGTACAAATTGATGAATGGCAACCAATCCTCCAATGTTTGCATAATCTTCAATAATTACATGTCCGGCTAATGTTGCATTATTAGCAAGTATGCAATGGTTTCCGACTATACAATCGTGGGCGATATGAACATACGCCATTAATAATGTGTTGTTTCCAACAGTAGTTTTATAGCTTGCTTTAGTTCCGCGACTGATGGTTACAAATTCGCGAATAAGACAATTATTGCCAATTTCGGCAGTAGATTGTTCACCGGCAAATTTCAAATCTTGCGGAACGGCTGAAATTACAGCACCAGGAAAAATTTTACAATTTTTACCTATTTTGGCACCTTCCATAATTGTAACATTTGGTCCGATCCATGTTCCTTCGCCAATTTCAACATTTTTATCAATTGTTACAAATGGTTCTATAACAACATTGTTAGCAATTTTGGCTTGGGGATGAACGTAAGATAATGGTTGTTTCATCTGTTTATATTTTTGTAATTTGTTGTTCAAAAAAAA
>PCSS01000071.1:0-5109 GCA_002771395.1 Bacteroidetes bacterium CG23_combo_of_CG06-09_8_20_14_all_32_9
TGCTTCGCATTTCACTTGGTAAACATTTAATAGGGTAAACTATTTTTATACAATTCGTTTACCCCGTTGGATAATTCCCCATATTTTACTGCTCATTCACTTATAAGCTATCCAACGGGGCGAATATTTTTTTCGTACTTCGATGGGGTAAATAGTATTATTTTTTTAAAGATAAAACTTTATTTTTGTATCGTCAAAATTAAACACTTTTACAATTAAAACAATTTTTATGAAAAAGATTTTTTATTCATTATTAGCTGTATTAATTTCAATATCAGCATTTTCTCAAATTCCTAATTCAGGTTTTGAGAATTGGACCTCAACAAATTTTCTTGTCCCGGCAGGATGGCGTATATTTGGATCTGCAAGTCAATATACTCCGGCTGTAAGCGGAAACTATGCCGTTAGAATCGAAAGAAATTCTTTTAACCTGGATGAACCCGGAGCAATTATTTATGGACTTCCCGACAATAATGTTTTTTACGGTGGTATTCCTTTTGCCGACCGCCCCGATTCATTAGTCGGTTATTTTAAATATGATATTGTTCCCGGCGACTCTGCATGGGTGTTAATTGTTTTTAAATACCAGGGAACACCTATCAGCCAGGATTTATACTATTTAACCGGCTCAAATACAACTAATTTTACGAGGAAGGCGTTTAAAATAAATTTTGGAACCTCGCAAGTGCCCGACACGCTTATTATAGGTGTAACTTCAACAAATCCGGATACCAATTACCAGGGAAGCTATGTAATTGTTGACAGTTTACATTTTACAGGAACTGCCTTAACAATTCCAAACGGTAACTTCGAATCGTGGGTTAATATTACCGATGAAGAACCTTATTTGTGGTTTACTTATAATTATTTTATGTTTTCAAATCCCGTTTTACCTGTTACAAAAACAACCGACAGTTATTCTGGTAATTATGCTATAAGATTAGAAAACCTTTATTATCAGGGACAATATACTCGTACTTATGCAATGTGCGGAAACCAGGGTGATTCTGCTCCCCTGCCCGGTTTTCCGGTTACTATGAGAGATTCAACATTAAACGGTTGGTATAAATTCTTCCCTCAAAACAACGACTCCTTAACCATTGGCGTTTTTATGTATTACCTGGGAACTCAGGTTGGATGGGGATTTTTTCAATCGGGAATTCAAAAATTAACATACACTTATTTCTCCGTTCCAATTTATTATTCGGGTACATTTTATGGCACACCCGATAGTGCAACAGTTTTTGTAGCATCATTCAGCACAAATGGCAACTACCCCCCAAACGGAAATTCAGTTTTATATGTTGATAACCTGACATTTGATTTTGTACTTGATGCTCCCGAAAATCTGTTTTCTTCTAAAATTATGGAGTTAAATACGTATCCAAACCCTTTTGCCGGTTCGGTTAATATAAGCTATATTCTGCCCGAAAGCGGTAATGTTACAATAAAACTTTATGATGTTACAGGGCGTGAATTAAAATTGGTTTATAGCGGAAACCAAACAACTGGAAAATACTCCATGCTTTACGATGCAGTTGGCTTATCAAACGGAATTTATCAATTGGTAATTCAAACTAAAAATTATAAGCAAAGCAGAAAAGTGGTTGTGCAGAAGTAGCTTTATTTGGCATCTTTCAAAAATTGCTGACAAGTAGTTTACCCTGTTAAATGTTTACCACGTGAAATGCGAAGCATATTTCACAATGGTGAAGCAATCCGTAGAATTATTTAACAGGGTGAAGCCATAAAACCATTATCCAGGCAAAGTATAACTGTTCAATAAAAAATACCATTTTAATTACTGTTGATATTATAGCTTTTCGCTTTTTTGAGATGTTATAACTCCTTTACTATAAAATGGAGTAAGGTCGGTACAAATAGTCATAATGCAAATGAGTTTACCATCGTCGTTAAATGCCGGTGAAGCAGATAGTTGCACGTTTATTTCTGTTCCACTTTTATTTATCAGGATGCTCTTATACATACCGGCAATTCCTTTTTTTCGCAAACAGGTATTTACCTGATATGTCGAAAATTCCACACGATTTGTAAACTGACATAGATTTTTTTTAATCAATTCTTCAACAGGATGATCAAGAAGTTTGCAAAATGCTGAATTTGCATATAAAATATTCTCATTTTCATCGGTTAAGATAATAGGACTTAAACTATTACTTGCAAATCTTTTGTAAACTTCAATAATTGCTCTTTTTTCATATCCCGGAAGTGAAACATAAAGTTTTAATTTTTCAATTTCAGCTTTTAGTTTGCGGTTTTTGGCTTTAATCTGGTTATTTTTTTTCTTTTCCTGCATAATCACTGTAAAATGAAGTAAGTTTTGAAAATATTTTTAGTTATATTAACCCTTGTTAACCATTGTTAACCGTTATTAACCGTTTTTTTATTGATGTTCGAGAAATATCTTCGCTAAGTTTGTAACTTCATATCTTATTACGTGTTGAAGTTTAAAATGGTTATTAAAAAATAAATATTGTACACATTGTTAATAAGAGATGTTATGAAAAAAAAGTGGCAGATACCTTCCTTTATATTGATAGTGAATTTTGTAAAGTTGTTTAATAAAAAAATTTACTTCTTCAAAATCAATAATATTGTTTTTATCTATATCGTTTAAGGGGTGCAAACTATTAGCAAGTAAATCAAATATTTGTATGTGTTTTGTTGATGTAATAACCATAATTACACAGTCTTTTTTATTGGCAAGATTTTTAGAAATTAAATTATAAATTTCGTTATCGTCAACCGGCGAAAAGCCATCGGGGTAGCGTTGAAGAGTATGCGAAAGATTAATTATTAATCCGCCAAAGGCAGGAGTTTTATTTAATGAATTACAAAAGTTTTCAATATCAACAAGACTTGTATCAATATGTTTAAAATTAGCATCAGGAGCAACAAAAAACGATTTATTTTCGGCATTTCTTACAAACAAACCCGAAATAAAAATAATATAAACATCTTGTTTTTTTGAAATTAAGGCAAGAGAATCTGAAATTTTTAAAATATCATTTTTAGATAAATCAATTTTATTATCCCAACTCGATACTGAATTATATATTTTGTCTTCCTGCATTTGCATAATTCCTATATACTTTTCGGCATTATCTTTTTCGAATCCTGAATTAAGTTTTTTGTCGTTATACCATTCGGGACTTATTACTAAATTACGCAAATCGGTATTGTAAAGTTGTTCACTCAAATCAAAGTATTTTATATTTAATGGTTTTGAAAAAACATAACTTTTGTGGTCTGCACTTTCGGCATAAAGTTGAATTTCGTTTTCGGTATAATCTAAATAAACATCATAACTAACTTCTGTTCCATAATCTTGTGTAACTTTAACCGACATAGGTTTAACTATTTCGGCAATGTTGTTTACAAATTTTGTATATTCCGTTTTGTTTAAAAAGAAGTGAATATTTTTAAATGTCTTATCGTTTATTTGAGCCACAACTGTAACATGTCTTGAAAAAGAAATTGCTGGATTTGTAACCGGCTGTTCCCATGAAATAATATTTTCATTTTTTGCATAGCTTAAAAATTTTTGTTGATTTTGCAGAGGGATTATACCCAAAAAGGAAGCGTCCCAAACTCGCATTGTCTTATCAATTGCACCGCTTACAATTAATTTACCATCATGCGAAAACGAAACAGTTCTAATACCCAAGCTGTGTCCTTTTAAATTGAATATTGAAATGCCTTGTTCAACTTTCCATATTTTTACAATATTATCGCCACCGCCGCTTACAAGGTATTTACCATCAGGGCTAAATGCAACAGAATAAACTGCATCGGTGTGACCTTTTAGAACTTTTACAAGTGTGCCATCTGCAGCGTTCCATATCTTAATTACATTTTCGAGACCTGCTGTTGCAATATACTTACCATCGGGACTATAACTTAATGTTTCGATTGGAAAATCGGCCGCTTTTTTTGAAAAAATCATATTCCCTTCTAATAAATTCCATACTTTTAACTCAAGGTCATAACCGCCACTTGCAATGTACATTCCATCGGGACTAAAAGCAATAGTTCTTATACATTGAGTATGACCTTTAAAATTTCTAATATTAACTCCGGTGGGAGCGTACCATATTTTAATAACATCATCCCATCCGGCACTTGCTATAAATTTACCGTCAGCATTATAGCAAACGCTACGCGTAGCCTGCGCATGACCAATTAATCTTCGTAAAAGCTTACCTTTTTCAACATCCCAAATTTTAACAGATTTATCCCAGCACCCGCTTACTAAGTACTTTGAATCGGAACTAAAAGAAATACAAACATCACCTTCCCCTTTGTCATCTAACGTTTTAATTAATTCGCCGGTGAGTGAACTATAAATTTTTATGGTTTTATCGGCAGTAAGGCAGGCAATATTTTTACTATCGGGCGAAAAAATCGTGCTAATTAATGCTTTATTATGTTCTTTAATAAACTTTAAAGGAATTTGTGAATACAAAAAAGTTGTAATACAAACAAATGCAGCAAATGCAAATAACTGCAAGTATAGTTTAAACCGAACTTTTAACATTAATTAATCAAATAAAAAGACAAAAATAGAGAAATAAAAATTTGTTACTGCTCAGGTGCGTTTTATTTCTCGCGAATATTCTGTAACGCAAAGACGCAATGTGCGCAAAGTTTTAAGTCCGCAAGGTTTTAAAAAAATTATTTACCCCGTAGGATAATTATGTTGAATAGCCGTTATACAATAAAAATGGAATATCCAACGGGGTGAATGATTTTTTTCTTTGCGTTCTTACAGGTTATTTGCAATTCTTTTAATTCCATATTTTATCAAATCTTCGTCTTTGTTGGAGTTATCTCCAACAAAGAAAATCAACTGTCAAAATCTGATAAAAGATTTGCTTCTTCAAGAAGCAAAGCTTTTTCTTTCAGTTTTAAATTTGTTACTCGTAAACAGGTGAGTAATATTTTAGGAAAAAAAGAGTTACTACTCAGCTGCATGTATAATTCAGCATAAGATAAGAAATTTTTAAAATGTTCAATGCCAAACGAACAACTAACAATGTACAAGTAAGCGTCCGGCAAATAACGAACTCGCTTAATTGTCAACCGGAC
>PCSS01000071.1:5163-12072 GCA_002771395.1 Bacteroidetes bacterium CG23_combo_of_CG06-09_8_20_14_all_32_9
TGTCAACCGGACTTTTGCTATTTTATTTTTTTTATTTGTTCATTGTAAATTGAATATTTGACATTGTTCATTTTTCTATATTTTTTCATTTGGTGTTGAATAGTTACAAAAAAGATATTAACTAATATTTTAGCTATTTTATTTTCGGTCATAAGCCCTTGCGTTCGGAGTTTATACCGAAGAATGAGGGACGTCTTTGCGTGACAACTTTTATGTAATACGAGTAGTTACATTTTTTTGATTTAAAAAATATTAACTTTGAAAATTATTTACAATGCTTTATGAAAAGATTATTATTAATTATTATCTTGTTAATAGTTTATTGTCTGCCACAGGCTCAGACATTAAATCAGATTAACAGGCAATTAGATAGTCTGAATAATTTACAAAAAAATCTTCAGATAAAAATTAAAGATTTGCAGGACCAACTTCATGCTTCAAAAGAAAAAATTAAAGCACTTGAAGCCAAAAAATCTTCACTTTCAGCATCTGCATCAAATTTTTTAGATGAAGATGATTTTATTGTTGCTAAAGTTAAGCCGGGTGGAGCAATTCTTCGTGATGCACCAACTTCAACAGGAAAAACTTTGGTTTCCATTCCGGGTAATCAAACAATTAGCGTTTTCAAAAGTCAGCAAAATTTATATTTTAAGATTTCTTATAAAGGACAGATTGGTTATTTAAGTTATTCGACCATAGAACAAAATCAGGAAATTGACGATTTTTTAGCAGGAAAAGAACCTGTTAAGGAGCCGGTTACTACAACTGTGGTTCGTACAGTAAATAAAAATGACCCGCGTTTTCAGAAATTAGTAAAACTTTACGGTAGCGATAATGCCATAAAAATAATTAATAGTGAACTTTGGCAGGGAATGAGTTACGGAATGGTGCTTGAAAGCATAGGAAAACCTAACAGTAAAAATTCTACCAATACCTCCGACGGAATTAAAGAACAATGGATTTACAGTGATTATAAACTTGATTTTTTAAACGGTGAACTTAAAAATTGGACAAAAAAATGAAAACAATTACTTTAACATTAGCATTTATTGGACTAATCTTTCAAAGTTTTTCGCAGGACTGTGTTTTTTATTGCCCTGTAAAAGAAGGTACAAAAACAGAAACAAAGCATTACAATGCAAAGGACAAAATTCAAAGTACCGACAAGCAAACCATTCTTTCTAAAAAAGTTACAGGAAAAGATGTTTCCGTAACTGTTAAGTCCGAATCTTATGACGATAAAGAGAAGTTACAATTTAGTAAAGACTTGACATTTGAATGTAAGAACGGTGTGTTCTTTTTTGATATGCAGAATTTTATTGACCCAAAAACTATGGAGGGTTTTAAAGATATGCAAGTTAAAATGACTGCAACAAATCTTGAGATACCCGCAAGCCCTTCTGCCGGAAATGCCTTACCCGATGGAAATATTCAAATAAATGTTTCTAACCAGGGAATTACAATGATGAATATGACTATAAAAATTTACAACCGAAAAGTTGAAGCATTGGAAAAATTAACTACACCGGCAGGAACATTTGACTGCATGAAGATTACGTATGATGTTGAAACAAAAATGATGTTTAAAATACAATCCAAAGGAGTAGAATGGATTGCAAAAGAAGTGGGAGTTGTTCGCTCCGAAAACTATGATAGCAAAGGAAAACTAATTGATTATTCCGTACTTTCTTTTATAAAATAAACGGTTACTACTTACCCGCAAAAGTAAAGATAAATTGATATAATCTGTGGCTAAAAAGAACATGGGCTGAATAGTTACCACCCATCTTTTAGAATAGAGCCACTATAGTTTAATAAACTTTGCAGCCGATGCTTTAAAGCTTACCCATATTTCTCTTCCTTTTTTCAGATCGAGTTTTTTAACTGACTCATGCGAAACAATAGATGTCATCTTGATTCCCATGTCGGTTACTATTTCCATACCCATTTTAGCGGGAAAAACATCAATAACTTTTGCTTTAAACATGTTTCTGGAACTGCTTTCTATGGCGGCGTTCGATATAATAACATTTTCTGCTGATACAAGCAGGAACCCTTCCCCCTCATCTTCTGCTGACAGTACGTAAAATTCCAAACCGGAAGTCTCAAATAAACGAAGAGCATGGGAATTATCAGAAGAAAGAAGTTTTCCCCTGAAAAAGTTTTTTACTCCAATAAATTTTGCTATAAATTCTGATTTAGGATAAAGAAAAATATTTTCAGGTGTGCCGTACTGTATAATTTTTCCATCTTCAAGAACAGCTATCTTATTTGCAAGTGAAATAGCTTCCTCGTAATCATGGGTTACATGAATAATTGTTTGTCCATGCCTGTTTATTTTTCTGAGCAAACCACGTAAGTCGTATCTTAACTGTGTATCAATATTTGATAACGGCTCATCTAACAACAAGCACTTAGGCTGAGCGGCAAGTACTCTTGCAAGTGCTACTCTCTGTGATTCTCCTCCCGATAACGTTCCCGGTTTTCTGTAAAGCAAATGCTCAATTTCAACAAGGTTTGCCAATTCCGTTACTTTCTCTTTTATTTCTGTATGTCGTTTTTTTCTGTAACGAAGGGGAAAAGCAATATTGTCAAAAACTGTAAGGTGAGGAAAAAGTACCCTATCATTAAAAACAAGAACAATTTTTCTGTCCTGTGTTTTCTTGTATGTTATATCGTTTCCGTCAAGGAAAATATTTCCGGAATCGGGAGCGGTAATTCCGGAAATAATTTCAAGAAGCAACGATTTTCCTGTGCCTGAAGCACCGAGCAAAACATAATAATCTTCTTTTTCAACAGTAAAAGAAATGTTTTTCAATTGAAAGTCAGGATAATTCTTTGATATATTTTTAATTTCGAGCATCAATTTTGTTTCTTGAAAAAAATCTTAATACAATAAAAAGAATCAGGCAAATTACAATAAATATAATGGCAACAGGTCTTGCATATTGAAGACCGTAAGAATTAAACCTTTCAAAAATCATAACAGGTGTGGTCATTGGATGATAGGCAATAATTATAACCGCACCAAACTCACTCATGCCTCTTGCCCACATCATTATTAATCCTGAAAATATTGGTCGCCATGCTAGAGGAAGCGTAATAGTGAAAAAAGTGCGGAAATGGGAAGCACCGAGATTCATTGCAGCCTTTTCAAATCTGACAGGCACAGCATTAAATCCATCAATTGCAGCAGTCAAAAGATATGGGAGGCTTACAAAAGCCATAGCAAGCATAATACCGGCAGAACTGTTAATAAAGCTAAAACCAAGTTTTTCGGCAATACTCCCGGAAATAGTGTCTCTTGAAAGTACACCGAGCAGTGCAATACCGGCTGCCGTATGAGGAATAACAACAGGAAGATTCAGAATCCCGATAATAAGTTTCCTGGAATAAAATTTTTTCCTTGATAAGACATAAGCAAGAGGCACAACTCCGACAGAAAACAGCAAAGTGCCAAGCATGGATGTCCGGATAGTAAGCCATATACTGTCGGTAACTTCAGTATCTTTCACTGTTTCAATAATATCTTTGCCCGAAGTTAAAAAAAACATCCCAAGCAGGGGAGCAATAATAAAGAGTAAAATAAGACCACTTAAAATAGCAAAAATTAAATATAGTGTGTTAAAATTTTTCATCATATATCAATAACATTGTTACATTGCTAAATTGCTAAATTGTTTCATTGTTTCATTGCTTCATTGTCACATTGCCAAATTGCTTATTGCTTCATTGTTTCATTGTGGCAATTTGGTTACAAATCTGAACAGGTATTGTCTTAATTTTTCAAATTTATTTTTTAGCAAACGATTTAAGTTTATCAGGTATCTTATTATAACATGATGAATAAGAAGGAATAACCGAAGGTTGTCCATTTGCTCCCATTATCTTCATTCCCTTTGATTTGTTGAGAAAAAATTCTACAAATGCCAATGCCGCTTTCATATTTGGGGCATTCTTTGGTATGGTGATACCATATATCATTGCTTCTCCTTTTTGAATCTTTATCTCCCCGGGTTTCTTGCCCTTTACTTCAAGTGAAACTGTTGCATAAAGCGAATCCATTTTAGGGTTTTTCAGGTTGACTTCATCAGGTAACATTACGTATTTCAACTTGTGCTGCTCAACAACAGATTTGTATATAAATATATAATCAATGGAATTACTTTCAAGCAATGCAAGCAAATCAACTTCTTTGGGGCGTATATGCCGAACATCTTTTTTAAGCAATCTACCTGCTAAGCCTTTTTTGCTGTAATACTTTTCGGCAAGTTTGATAACCAAAACTGACCGGTATCCGCAAGGGTCTGCATCAGGGTCTGCCCTGCCGAAAGCCACCTTGTTATTTAGTAAAATGTTATACCAGTTATCTTTATTTATTTCAGAACTTTTTCTTGATTTTTCATTGTATGCAATAACCATTTCGTTTGAAGCAAATTTAATGCTCCAGTCAGCATAATCGGGGAACAAATATTGAGCAATAACGTTAACATCTGCAGAAGCAAAAACATCGCAGGGCTTTTTTAACTCGCTTATTTTTCGTGCACATTCAACGCTACCGGCAGCTTCAGGCAGAACTTTAATATTCGGATATTCTTTGTTAAATTCTTTTATAATTTCTTTAACAGGTACAGCAAGGCTTCCTGCATGAAAAATTGTAAGGTCGCCACTGGTGGTATTTTCATTACCAGGTTTTTTGTTTTGCTTACCGTTCTCTCCGCAGCTTATTAAAGCAACTGCGACAGATATTGTTATAAGCATTCTAACTGTTCTTTTCATACGTTTATATTTTTTAATTTATTGATATTCAATATTTTTATAGATTGAATTAGATTGGTATAGATCCGTCTTTGTCAATCTTTTTCAATCTCCTTCTCAATCTCCTCAATCATCCTAATAATCATTTTCTTGTGTGTCTTTATTTAGTCATGTATGTTTCATTTTGATTTCCTTCTTTGAAGGAGGTTTTGTTTTTTTCCCCTTTTTGAAGGGGGTTGGGGGATGATTTTGCCCTGCACTCTTAATCCTAATCCATGTTTCAATTACCCTGCTTACGTTTTTGATGTCTTTCATCACTTAATCATCATTAAATCTTAAAACACTTATTCCTAAGGACAAAAAATATGCGTCTTTTTCTTTATCCTTTTTGATTACTTCTTCAAACTGGTGGCTCAAACCATCTGTCTCAATCACAAACTTTAATTCCTTGCAATAAAAATCTGCAATAAAGTTTCCAATTGGTCTTTGGCGGAGAAATGGAAAACCAAGCATTTGCCTGTTTCTCAACAATTCACACCAAAGTCTTACTTCTGCTTTTGTACCATTTTTTCTGTTGGCTCGTGCAAAATTTTTTAAATTCTTATTGTAGTTATTATTTGAGTATTGCATTGTAATATGTTTATTATCATCCCCCTACCCCCTTCAAAAAGGGGGACAAATCTCCATTATTCCAATCTTCCATCACGATAACCTTGATGGGAATAATGGAATGTTGAAATGCTTGGAGTTACAACCGTTCCCGGATATTCATCTGTTTATATTTTTCAATCTTGTCTTCTCAATCTTTTTTCAATCTCTTATAAAAATTTTGGTTTTAGTATAAACATTATATAAGCCCAATAACTTGTTACATCTTTGCTTCCACCAACAAATGTTTCTAATGAACTTGTTGGGAACATATATGAATAACCTATTTCTAAATCAGCTACTTTTGAGAGCGCAAATTTTGTACAAATATCTATTTCGGAACCTAAATATTTGTCAATTTCTTTATTGTTAACTAAATATTTGTTTTGCAATAAAAATGCGTGATAATCAATAAGTAATGTTGTATTTTTACAACATTTGCAATTTGCTTTTAAATAAATATCTCTTAAACCAGAACCTTTTGTAATTGAAATAACATTGCCAAAATAATCAAGCCTGCCATTGTATGCATGCGTGCTACCGTAAAGAGGATCGAAAGCATGTTGTCTAATGTTAGTTGTATCGGTTGCGTTATTTCCCGAAAATTGTTCAAAACCTGCTGTTAAAACTAAGTTTTTGCTTAATGTATCAGATAAAATAAAACTAAAATAATTAGCAACGATTTCTTTTCCTGCATTTGTTTTACCCGATTGCAAATATCCTCTGCCTTGAATTACAAATTTATTAAATGAAGCATCAATACCGCCGCCATAAGTATATCGCATATAAATTTTTGCAGTTGTATTGGCTTTTTGGTAACCATCATTTATCCCGGCAAGTTGCAACTTAAAATTATTTATTTTCTTAGTTAACCATAAAACATTTAACAACTTATAGTTTTTATCATAATAAAGGTAATGGTTTCCAAAAAGTCTGTCGGAGTTTTGATTATATGCAGAAATAAAGGAGATATTAACTGATTTGTTATAATCTAATCTTAGAGCGTCGTGTGTGTTTCCACCCTGATTCCAATTACCGTTTGCCAATAATCTTTGGTTATCAAATACAAGTTCCTGTCGGCCAAGTTTTACCCATAAACTGTCTTGTATTTTATAAGCCAGCCATGCCTTGTAAACTGCAAGCGAGGCAACGTCTTCTTTTGGAATTTGGTCGCCCCAAAATCTAACATCTTGTACCGAGAATTCAATTTTATAATCATCGGCTTTATAATTTAAGTTTAATCTTGAACGTTGACTTACCAGTATTGCAGGGTCTTTTCGCAACGAATCGTCTGCTAATTGTTTGTAACCATGTCTGAATTCGCCACGAGGTCTGAATTCACCTGTTAACGAAAGTTGAGCTATACTATTAATGCTAATTGCAGCAATTAAAATCGAAAAAATTATTCTTTTCATGTGTTTATATTTTATTAATTTGTTGTTCAAAAAAAACTCACTGTCATTCAATAGTCATACATAGTCATTCAATTGTTTCATTGTTTCA